>NZ_JADEWA010000281.1:0-7181 GCF_015207865.1 Dolichospermum sp. LEGE 00246 | reverse complement strand
ATTTTAGCTTATGAAGCTTATTAACAAGCTGATATTATTCACAATAATTATTAAACATATAGTTTTTTAAAAGGAGTACGTTTCAAAAATCAAGCCAGGAAAACCACTGCTTCGGGGTTATAATAATTGATATCAATTCTAGCTATCATGACTGCCAACAAGACCCCACCCAGTGAGATGATTCGCGTGCCTAGTGTACTAATCTCTGTAGTACGTGACTTGGCGAAAATACACCGTGATGGTCATACAACTGCTTTACTGCAAGGCTTACAGGAAGTGATATCGCGTTTTGATAGCAGCGTAAAACTGGAAGCAACCAGCGAATTACAGCAGGTGGAGGAAAAACTGGGAAAACTGGAAACACACCTTACCCAACAAGATGAACTGGTGTCCACTAAACTGGAAGTCCAAGGTATTCAGTTGGAAAAAATAGAACGGGCGCTTGCTTCTGGCAAATACGGTGGTGGTAACTCTAAACCCCGGCGTTCAGGATATCCTTATCAGTATCAACAGCAACCAGTAGAAATAACTTCTTTTGCTAATGAAAATTTAGCGCAACGATTGGGAGTTACACCGCAGAGTTTAATTAGAGAACGAGAAAGCAAGAGTGAGAAGGAATTTATCAGTTGGTCAAGGAATCGTGACCCGATGAGCTTGGGATGGAAATTTCAGGAGCAAGACGGATTATATTATCCGGTTAAGCAGTAGGGTGCGATTCGTTGTTTCAGGTTCTAATTCATCCCGCAAATATGCAAAGTCTGATTTTTAAATAGGTTCTTTGGGGTCAATTGATAGCTCAAAATGGTTATGATAACAACAGAATTGAACATCAACTGCTGGGGATAAAACTCAAGAATGCGAGCTAAAATACGGGATACAGAAATCTATTTTGATGTTGACGGCTGTGGTTTGGTGGTTGAAGAACAAGAAATACGAGAGAAACCTGTTGCTTTGATTATTCATGGTGGACCTGGAGTTGATCATACCAGTTATAAACCGTGCTTTTCTCCCCTGGTGCATCACCTCCAGCTAGTCTATTTTGACCATCGGGGCCAGGGAAGGTCAGCCCGTGGACTGAAAGAAACCTATACCCTGGATAATAATGTTGACGATATGGAAGCCTTACGCCAATATCTAGGACTGGAGAAAATCGTTTTAATCGGTTCTTCCTATGGAGGTATGGTTGCTCTTTCTTATGCTGTGAAGTATCCCCAAAATGTTTCACACTTGATTGTCATTGCCACAGCAGCTAATTCCCGGTTTCTAAAACGCGCTCAGGAGATTTTAGCAGAACGGGGAAACGAAGAACAAAAAGCAGTTGCTCTTCAACTTTGGTCAGGTAATTTTGAAAATGAAGAACAGCTACGCCAATTCTTTCGGGTGATGGGTTCAATGTATTCCCAAAGCAATGAAGGGAAATTAAATTCCCCAGACTCAGACCAAACTATCCTCTCAGTTGATGCCATTAATGTTGCCTTTAGTGGCTTCTTAAATGACTACAATATCCTCAACGAATTACATAAAATTACCTCACCAACTCTTGTGATTGCAGGGCGGCATGATTGGATCTGCGCCCCAGAATTTTCTGAAGAAATTGCTCAAGCTATTCCTAATGCTCAGTTGAAAATATTTGAGAACAGCGGACATTTGATTCGTGTTGATGAACCACAATTAATGTTGAATGAAATTGCTAGGTTTTTAAGTCTTGGTCATTTGGTGTGATAAGTCATCCGGCATTTATGCAACACCCACATTATCTGTTTATTTTCAACATTTGGTTGCCCCCTTTTTGAAATTCATAAGCAACTGGCTGCACTTTTACATCAAACTGTTGACTAGAGAGGTTTTTGATCACTAAATCAAGATAAGGTGATGGTTCACAATCAAGTTTCAATAAGGGGAAAATCCTCACCTCTTTTGAGATTCTCAAAAGTTCATGAATAGATGCAATGTGAAAATCAAGAGATAGGTGATCTGAATATAGAAATAGTAGATGAGAACAAACACATAGTTCAAATTGATTATCAGCCAGTTCTAATTTTGGTAGAGATTGCCACAAATAACGCCCTTTTATTCTACCGATTTCATAATCTAGCAGAAACTTCTCCATTGCGGCCAGACGAGCGTAACCAAGTTGTTCTGGATCATGAAAATTATTCCAAATATAGTGGTCTACATTTTGCTTAACTTGCGAGATGATTGATTCATAAGTTTCTTGTACTCGTTGTCTAATTTGGTTTCCAGAAAACTCATAAATGGGGTCAATGGAAACAACTGAATATCCAAGTTCTGTCATTTCAGCATTGAAACTTGCTGGACCATCACCACAGCCAAGAATTTTCTTGTTTAGGTCTATTTCAGATAGATTAAACATTAACTTATACTCTTGTAGTGTTTTACCCCAAGGCACAACTTCATTTAATTTCATGTTTTTTCTGATTTAGTGATTGACAAGCTATCCCACAGATACCAACAAGCGATTGTGCGGTAGGGTTTCCAATTTTCTCCTAATTTTTCTACAGTTGGTTTGTTAGGAATTTCTGGTAGACTATAAAGGCGATGGATAGCATTACGAATACCCAAGTCATCTACAGGTAAAACATCCCAACGATGTAATCTAAACATCAGTAACATCTGCACTGTCCACCGTCCAATTCCCTTAACTTCAGTTAAGATTTTGATGATATTTTCATCATCCATTAACAGCAAATCATCTATAGTGGGTAATTTATCAAATCGTTGTGCTAAGTCTTTCAGATATGAAATCTTAGGACGAGAAATGCCAACTTCTCGCAAAACATCGTCTGGGGTGTTGAGAATATCGCTGGGGGTTAAAACAGTGTAAAGTTGTAAAAATCTCTGGTGAATAGCTGTTGCTGCTTTACCTGATAATTGTTGGTAAATTATTGACCGACAAAGTGAAGATAATAAATCCCCTGTTTGCTGGACTTGATTGAGTCTACACTCCCCCACCTGTTCTATTACCTTGGCTAAAATTGGATCTGTTTGTTTTAATGTGTCAATAGCAACTGCGTAATTCATAAAAATTTGAAGTCATCCACTCTGATTGGTTAATTGGTTATAATTCCCACATCTGTGCAAAAATTTAACAACCGTTTCCCTTCGTTTTTAAGGTCTTATACTTTCCTTTGGAGAGCATATAGAGCAAAATTCAGGAGTTAGTCCTATGGCTACAGCTTGCATGACGACGTAGAAGTCATACAGTACCCGGCACGTCCAAGTTTTCAATCTCACCCTTAGAAGGGTAAAGGGTGGGTTTCACTGTTCCCCGTTCCCTGTTCCCTGTTCCCTCTGACTTCTTGACAGACTACTAGCTTTGTACTTTATTTACTTGCCATATGCTGTAATTTTTTTTGTGTTGCGCCCCGTTATCCTTATAATTACTAAAAAGAAAAATCAACCATGCCAAAAAACTGGATTATTAAAGTAGACAATTATTTCCATGCTAAACCTGATTGTATTATCGCTACTGCCCATGTAGATACATTCCCTACAGACTTACCTCTAGAACCAAACATCAGAGAACCAAATCGCAAAAGTTCAACATACAGGCAAATCTTTGACTCTCTCACTACCGAACCAGAGAAATTCTTTGAGCGTCACAGTGGTATAGTTCTCTGTGCCAATAAAGTTAAACCTAGTAGAGACCAAAAACAATTGGAACTAGAGGTTTTAGAAGCTGCTGAGGGTGGAAGTGATGGCGTTATCAATGGTGGTCACACTGTTTTAGCTTTTGATAGTGCTAAAAATTATAAATATGACGTTAGCGAAGCACGGGTCAAAATTACTATTCACATTGGACTAGAAGAAACTGAAGCCAAAGATATAGCTTTAGCATCAAATACCACATCACCTGTTGATTCTCGCTCTAAGGTCAATGCTAGGGGAGATTATGACTTTATCAAAGGTTATTTAGCCCAGTTAGAACTTAAAGAAAGTAGAAAATTTAGAGTAGCTTATTACCAGAACCAAAGCGGTGTTCCTAAAAATACCCATTGTAATGTTACCCATTTGTTCAAGTTACTAAACTGCTTGGATAGAAATAGATACAATCCCGAAGGTAATACTAGAACTAAGCACCCGTCTGTTAGCAGCACTCCTAGTCAACTTTCTGATGGTGAGAGGGAAAGATTAACCAAGCTACTGCCGCTGCTGGCTAAAGCTATGTGGATAGAACAAAGGCTGTATGAAATTATTCAAGAATATATCAGCGCACCTAAAAGAAAAGGGATCAATGATTTAGCATCTATTGATATGCGGAAAAATACCCTTCTGGCTGACAGTAAATATTCTTTTGGGTTTGGTGCGCCAGGAGATTTAGCGTTACCAATAGTTGCATCTTACAGGGTCTTTCTAGATAAAGAATATAACTGGATTGTGCCTTTTGAGGACTTCTCTGAAGATTTTCTTCAACAGTTGTGGGGTACTTATTTTCGTAAGTATTTAATTTCCGAGAAAATTGCTGGTAATACGGTGGGTGCGAAAATCTGTCGTAATCAAGAAATTTGGGATAGTCTGTATATTTTTGCCCAAAGTTATCTGAATCAGCTTTTGGTGAAGATGGTTAATTCTGCTAAACGTGAGGAATTAACGTTAAAATAGTTAGGAGAAAAACTCAGCATTTATAAACGCCAATCCACGTTTACGTTAGAAAAAAATTCTCACAACTCAAACCGGATCGCTATTTTTATATAGATGCAATGCCAGAATGAAAGTAGTAACATATCGAGATGCGCTGGTAGTAGGGGTTAACCAGTACCTATTTCTGAAAGATAGTAAAAATAAAGCGAAGCATCTGAGAACACCTGCTAGTGATGCTGAGGCGATCGCTCAACGGTTAGAAAAATACGGTGGCTTTAAAGTACGGCGATTGCCAGAAAGCATTCAGGATGGACAGCGCCAAGTCGAGGCGAATCCGCCAAAGCCTATAGATGCGGAGACTTTGGAGAATGCAATTATTCAATTGTTCAACCCCACAGGAGAGAACATTCCCCAAACAGCTTTACTTTATTTTATTGGTCATGGCTTGCGGAAAAATCGGGGCGGCGTTACCGAAGGTTTTTTAGCTACCAGTGATGTTCATCCCCAAAGAAATCAGTGGGGAGTCTCATTGCGATGGTTGCGAGAACTATTGCAAAAGAGTCCTGTACCTCAGCAAATTGTTTGGCTAGATTGCTGTTACAGTGGCGAATTACTCAACTTTACCGAGGCAGACTTGGGAACAGCCGGTCAAGGTCAAACCAGGTTTTTGATTGCAGCAGCACGAGAATTTGAACTAGCTGAAGAAGATATTCAAGGACAGCACGGGGTATTCTCTCAGGCACTTTGGGGAGGTCTTGACCCCAAACAACAACCCGATGGTGTAGTGAACAATGACAGATTGATTGCACATATTACCCAAGCACTCAAAGACATTCCCCAACAGCCAATTTGGTACAACCCCAACAGTGAAATTATTTTGACGGGTGAACAAGAAGAAGTTTTCACTCCTACTCCAGACGGAATCTGTCCCTACAAAGGATTACGGTTTTTTGATGTTGAAGATGCACCCTATTTTTATGGACGAGAAGCACTAACTGAAAGACTAATTGAGCGAGTTCAGGTTGGTAAAGCAAACTTTCTGGCAGTTTTAGGAGTTTCAGGAAGTGGAAAATCTTCTTTACTTCGAGCCGGCTTGATGTACCAGTTACAACAGAAGCGTAGATTACCTGGAACTGAACTGTGGAAAATACGGTTTTTTACCCCAGGAGCGCAGCCGTTAGTAGGTTTGGCAACGGCATTTTTAGATGAAGAAGTAACAGATATTGAGCGAGCAAAGCAGTTAAAAGAAGCAGAAGAGGCAGTCTTGGGAGGAGAGGGATTAGCAAGATTGATTAAAGTATCTAAGTTTCCGCGTACATTGTTGATTGTGGATCAGTTTGAAGAGGTTTTTACTGTTTGTCAAAGTCAAACTGACCGCCAGAAGTTTATCTTTACTTTGTTAGATGCTTTAAAAGAAACTGGAGATAAACTCTGTCTGATTTTTGCCATGCGAGACGATTTTCTGGGTAAGTGTGCTACCTATTGGGAATTAGCTGATCTAATGCAAAATAATCTGGTAATAGTAACACCGATGAATACAGAGGAGTTAAGGCGAGCGATTATTGAACCAGCAAAAAAATTAGGATGCAAGATTGAGGAAAATTTAATTAATACTATTTTCAAAGATTTAAGAGTAGTAATTCCACATTTGTATGCTCAAAATGAGTTAATGCTATCCGAGCCAGAGCCAGGATTTTTACCTCTTTTGTCATATACTTTAGAGCAATTATGGCAAAGAAAAACCCTGAATTGGTTAAAGTTAGATAGTTATATTCAATTGGGTGGAGTACAAAAAACTTTAGAAAATTTAGCTGAAGATGTTTATAAAAGTTTTTTACCAGAAGAACAAAGAATAGCTAACCAAATTTTTATCAAATTAACTCAGCTTGGGGATGGTGCACCGGATACTCGTAAACAGGTAGCTCAACAAGATTTAGTTACAGAACCCAAATCTACTGCTTTGATAGAGCGAGTGATTCAAAAGTTAGTTCAAGCCAAGTTAATCATTACTAGTGAGCAAAGAAAGGGAAATAAAAAAGTAGCGGTAGTAGATGTATCTCATGAAGTATTAATTCGCCATTGGTCAAGGTTACGGGAGTTGTTAGATAGTAACCGTGGCAATATCAAAACTGAAAGAAAGATTCAATTTGCGGCTGAGGAATGGCAGGATAAAGGAAAGCCTAATGATTTTACTTACCTATTACAAGGAGAGAAGTTAGTTGAAGCTGAGAATTTTCTATATCAAAAAGTTGAATTTGTACATCTGTCCGTCTTGGCTCATGAATTTGTGCAAATTAGTCAGTTGCAGAGGGATAAGGATAAAGTTGCACGCGATCGTGAACGAAAATTAACTTTACTTAGAACTGTATTTAGTATGGGATTTGTGATAATTGCTGGTTGGTTGATTTGGCAGTTTCTCATTTCATTTAAACTCAATAAAGATTTAGATAAGTTAAAACAACAAATTAGCGGAGCTTTACCCATCAAAGGCACAGAAAATTTTACTTTCAAAAACATTGTTGTTAATAATAAAATGGTATGGATGTCTGTGTATAATCATGAAAACAAGGGATTAGGAC
>NZ_JADEWA010000280.1:0-7193 GCF_015207865.1 Dolichospermum sp. LEGE 00246 | reverse complement strand
GGGTTAGGGGTGGGGTCTTATTCTTTCACCGTTTTAAACCATTCAGTTATCCCGTCAGCCAAAGTATTAGCCATTTTCTTCTGTGCTTGGGGATTAACTATTTCCTCAAACTCATAAGGATTACTCATAAAACCCAACTCTAATAATACCGCCGGTGCAGCATGGGGACGAGTCAAGGCTAAATTATTCCAAAACACACCATAGGAAGGTTTACCAAGTTTTTTAACTACATAATTTTGTAAAAATATTGCAAGGCTGTGTGATTGAGGATGATACCAAAAAGTACCAAAGCCTTTGGTTTTTTCCGCATCACCATTATCCGGTAAAGAGTTATGATGAATGGAAACAGCGATCGCAGGTTCTTCTGTATTAATAATTACCTGACGTTCCCCCAAAGACACATCACGATCATCCTCCCTCGTCATCACCACCTTAGCGCCGCGCTTCACCAACTCATCTCGCAGCAATTGAGAAATGATCAAATTCACATCTTTTTCTAAATACCCAGTTGGACCACTAGCGCCAGATTCTTTACCACCATGTCCTGGATCAAGTACAATTTTGATACCAGATAAAGGTAAACGGTTGCTATTTTTCAGATCAGGTGGATGACGTAAAGTTAAAACCAAGGTTGTATTGTCATATCTCAGCTTATAGCCCCACTGTTGGAGGTTTTTGAGGTTAAAAGTATATTTGATCTGTGTGGGACTTACCTGTTGCCAACCTAGGCGAGAAATTAGGCGATTATCATCTAGGCGAATTGTGTCTGTTTGGGCAATGGTATTGTAAAGGGTAAGAGTGAAAGCATTATTTCCCTGTTCCACACTCACCGGCACAGCAGTTTCTAAGGGAAAACGAATCTCTGTCGCTTCAGCTAATTGCCGATAGCCGACACTCCGAATCACCGTCTGTGGTGCAACCGCACCTGGTATAATTTTAGTCTCCTTGTTATTAATCCAAGCACCATAGTCTAAGCGCAACCATTCACCGTCCTTAGCCGTAACACTCGCCATAGTTCCCTTTGGCAATGGTGTAAGTCGTGAATAATCTGTACTAGATCCCGTGCGAGTAACGCCTGATTCTGATGCAATTTCTGCAACTGGTAACTGTGTCGGGGACAGAATTTCGATTTTGCCTAAACCAGTTTGAGTTATTCTTTGATCATTAATTTGTAAATTAAATTGAGGTTTTCCTAAATCAGCAGCATTTGCGACTGTTGTACAACCTTGGTATTTGGTAAGACTAGAAAGATTAGGCTGATTTAACCCCGTCAAGACACTTGAATTTGGAGGTAATTGTGCCTGGGAAGGTTGGGGTAAAAGGGCAATATTTTGATTTACCAGATTCACCCAAACAGTAGCTTGAGGTGGTGCAACTGCACTAAAACAAATTAATTCTCCTGGTAATCTGGCAATATCAGCAGCAGGAGTCAAGGAATCCCTAGCAAAGCCTAAACCTTGGGGTAACTCAGGTTGAGTGGACACCCTGATGATCTTAATCTCTCGTTCTTGATTTTGGTAACGGACTTTAAATATATTTTCCCCTAACTGCAAGGGAAAACTAGGGGAAAAATGCCCAGCCTTGCTACGGTTAATTAGCTTACCATTAATTAAAACCTGACCCTGGGAGGGTGCTGTACCGATAAAAAATATTTTTTCTGTGCTGGTTTGGTAGTTTGTAGGGGGAAAAACTACTAAAAGTGGTTCTTGTGCTAATGCAACTGAGGAGGTGACTAAGAAATTAAATAATACTAACCCTAAGAGTTTTTTCATGGACAAACACAGAAGATTTGAGGATAGAGACTGTGGCACAATAGCCAAGATGGAATCAAATATGAATGCAAAAGTGGCAATACATTGGTCTCAAACAAGAGAATTCAATCGGGTAAAATTCATCCTGCATACAAGCCTCCAACATTGTCTACACAAATTCTCCTTCGGGAACAAAATCTATTAAGAGTTGCTAGAAATTGAAAATACTATGACTAAGTTTATCTTTGTAACTGGGGGCGTTGTTTCCAGTATTGGTAAGGGCATTGTAGCAGCAAGTCTGGGACGTTTGCTTAAATCGCGGGATTATTCGGTTTCGATTCTTAAACTCGATCCCTATATTAACGTTGATCCAGGCACGATGAGTCCTTTTCAACATGGGGAAGTTTTTGTCACCCAAGACGGTGCAGAAACAGATTTGGATTTGGGACATTACGAGCGCTTTACTGATACTTATATGTCTCGATTAAACAGTGTTACTACTGGCTTAATTTATCAGTCAGTTATTAACAAGGAACGCCGAGGCGACTACAATGGCGGCACTGTTCAGGTAATTCCCCACATTACCAATGAAATCAAAGACAGAATTCTCAGAGTTGCTAAAGAAACTAATCCCTCCGCCGTGATTACGGAAATTGGTGGGACTGTAGGTGATATTGAATCACTACCATTTTTAGAAGCAATTCGCCAATTGCGAAAGGAAGTAGGAAAGCGTAATGTGTTATATATGCACGTTACTTTGTTGCCTTGGATTGCGGCAGCGGGAGAGATGAAAACCAAGCCTACTCAACATTCTGTGAAGGAATTGAGATCCATTGGCATTCAACCAGATATTTTAGTATGTCGGAGCGATCGCCCCATTCCTGTGGGCTTGAAACAAAAGTTATCAGAGTTTTGTGATGTCCCTGTAGAATGTGTTATTACCAGTCCAGATGCCCGTAGTATTTATGAAGTTCCAGTAATTTTAGAACGGGAAGGATTAGCCGAACAAGTTCTCAACTTACTGCAAATGGAACAACGTCAACCCAATATGACACAATGGGAAACGATGGTAGACCGGATGTATAATCCTCAACACACCGTCGAAATCGCCATTGTTGGTAAATATGTGCGGTTGGGTGATGCCTACCTTTCTGTGGTTGAGTCTTTACGTCATGCGGCTATTGCAACTCATGGTGATTTGCGTCTGCGGTGGGTAAACTCGGAAGTTTTGGAAAATGAACCACCGGAAAACTATCTATCAGGTGTTGATGCTATCATCGTTCCTGGCGGCTTTGGTAGTCGGGGGATAGACGGGAAAATTGCCGCGATTAAATACGCACGCGATCGCCAAATTCCCTTTTTAGGTTTATGCTTAGGAATGCAGTGTTCTGTCATTGAATGGGCGAGAAATGTCGAAGGCTTATCTAATGCCAATAGTGCCGAATTTGACCAATATACGGATAATCCAGTTATTAACCTGTTACCAGAACAACAAGATGTAGTAGATTTAGGCGGAACAATGCGCTTAGGGTTATATCCTTGTCGGGTACTTCCCAACACTCTAGCTTTCCAACTTTATCAAGAAGAGGTCATTTACGAACGCCACCGTCACCGTTACGAGTTCAACAATGTTTACCGTAGTCAGTTATTAGATTCTGGTTATTTAGTGAGTGGCACATCTCCAGATGGTAGATTAGTGGAAATTGTCGAATATCCCAAACATCCCTTCTTTATCGCTTGTCAATTTCACCCTGAATTTCAATCTCGCCCTAATGCACCTCATCCTTTATTCAAAGGATTGATGATCGCTGCCATTTCTCAATCCCATTCTGCAACTGCTACACCTAAGCCTGTACAAGTGTGACAGGTGACAGGTGACAGGTGACAGGTGACAGGTGACAGGTGACAGGTGACAGGGAACAGGGAACAGGGAACAGGTGACAGGTGACAGGTGACAGGGAACAGGTGACAGGTGACAGGTGACAGGGAACAGGGAACAGGGAACAGGGAACAGGGAACAGGGAACAGGTGACAGGGAACAGGGAACAGGGAACAGGGAACAGGGAACAGGGAACAGGGAACAGGGAACAGAAAAATTCAGTTGTATAATTAACTCTGTCCCATTATTTAATAGACATCTCCGAGAAATAATGTAGAGACGTTCCATGGAACGTCTCTACAAAGGTTTTAGGATACGCATATTTGTCTAATTGTTAATGCTAATTTAGCAGCGCCTACCATTCCTGCTGCATTTCCTAATTCTGCTGGGAGAATTTGCAAACCTGCGCGAGATGTTGGTAAAACTCGTTTTTCGATTTCTGCTGTTAATGACGGTAAGAAAAACTCAAAACTTGCACTTACACCACCACCAATAATAATGGCTTGGGGTGTTAGCACATATAATAAACCCGTTAATCCAATTCCTAAGTCTTTACCATATTCTTGCCAAAAAGTCAAGGCTTCTGGATTTCCGGTTTGGGCAAGTGCGCCCAATTCTGATGGTTCTTTGCCTGTGCGGCGACGGATGGCAGATATGGAAGTATGCTGTTCTAATGAACCTTGATTGCCACTATTGCACATCGGACCATCGGGATTTAAGGTAATTAAACCTAACTCTGCTGCTGCACCTTGATGTCCGACAAACAATTTACCATCAAGAATAATTGCCCCACCAACCCCAGTTCCCAAAGTTAGTAAAATCAAATTGGGGAAATTTCGACCTGCACCTAACCAAGCTTCTCCTAAACCGGCACAGTTAGCGTCATTTGCCAAAATTGTCGGTTTACCCGTTTTGGCTTCTAACCAATCTGCTAAGGGGACATCATGCCATCCTATGAGATTAATGGCAACTTTGGCAATTCGTCCCGTAGCATCAGCAGGACCCGGAGTACCCAAACCAATGGCGATACTTTCATTATTGGGGTCAATTTGGGCGATCGCATCTACTATTGTAGATAATACAGCCTCTGGTGTTGCAGGTTGGGGAGTATCCACAGATAAAGATTGTAAACAATTACCATCTGCTGTAAATCGTCCCAACTTAATCGCAGTCCCCCCTAAGTCAATTCCAATTACTTGTTTTGTCATTAGTCATTAGTCAGTTGTTATTTTTCCAAATTACCAATTACCCATTACCCTTTTTAATAACTTGTACATTTGCAATTGGGTATGAAGTTTTGTGTACCTGTTGCCAATCTGTGATTGGTGCGCCTTTTAAAATACCAGATAAGGCTACAGAAAGCATTAATCCACCTGTAGCAGCCGCAATTAAAGTCATATTATCGTTCACAAAACTCTCTCAGTAATAATTACATTTTTGTTAATTGACCAATAACCAATGACCAATGACCAATAACTATTGCCTATTTTCTCTTCTCAGACGAGGATTGACAAATTCATTTAACCCCTCACCAAGTAGTGATAACCCTACAACTAAAGTTGTCATTGCCAAACCAGGAAATAAGGTAGTCCACCAAATGCCTGTAGGTAGTGCTTCTAGAGCTTGTTTTAAATCATATCCCCATTCCGGTACTTCTTCGGGTAATCCTAAACCTAAAAATCCTAAACCGCCTAAGACTAATATGGCATCTGCGGCGTTGAGGGTAAAGAGGACGGGGACGCTTTGAATAACATTGAAAAATAGATACCGAGATAAGACAACCCAGGTAGAAGCCCCCATTGCTTGTGCAGCTTCAATGTACACTTCAGTTTTGACGCTAACGGTGTGGTTACGAACGACGCGATAATATTGGGGAATGTAGGCTATACTAATGGCGATCGCTGCATTTAAGATACCTCTCCCCACGACAAAAGCCAATGTTACTGACAGTAGCAATCCCGGCAGTGTATAAATACTATCCATTAGAAACAGTAGAGCTTTATCTAATTTTCCTCCCAAATAACCGCTAACCATTCCCAATGGCACACCAATAATCATACTCAAAGATGTTGCTAAAGTCACAACTTGCAACGCCGCTTGCACACCAAACACACTGCGAGAAAAGACATCATAGCCTAAACGACTTGTGCCAAACCAATGTTTAACCGAAGGTGCTTCATGAATAGGATTAGCAAGAAATTCCTTCGGGTTTTGCAACCACCCCCAACTTTGGAAAACAGGAGCAAAAAAGGCTAAAAAGATGAAAAATAGAGTCATACCTAACCCAATCTGCATTAATCGCTGGGAGAGGCTAGGATTTTTCGGAAATTTCCAGAAATTCGGTAATTGCTTTTTTGTGATGGTCATCTAAACACCGGCTGTAAAAATTTGATTAGCAGTTAAATTTAACTCTGGCCAACTTGGTGATATGATCAGGTCATTATCTCTAAACTGACTAACTTGATATTCTTCATCTATTAGGTGATAAATAGAAATAGTTGGTTGTTTGAGATTGCCAATAAATGCTCTACCACCTAAAGCAGCATAATCAACAATCCAATATTCAACAATCCCCATTTGTTCATAAGAATACCCGGTAAGTGGGAAACGAGCGCGTCTTTAGACCTGAGAGGGAAACGACACGAGCGGTTTTAACCGCTGTGGATATTAAATTAAAATTAAAACCAGATTTTTGATTGGAACCTGGAAACCAACTCCCATTTCTGGGGTAATGTTAGCTAGATGCCTCCGGCACGCTGCGCGAACGACCTGTTATAAGAGCTTTTTAGACTTGCAACACTGTTTCAGTGACCTTAAAACTGTTTAATTGCAAATGACAGAGCAGGGAACTAGCAACGCATTCCGGGGTGTCGTGACTCAAATAACGGCTACCATGAGAGTAAACTCAGGGTGGTCTGGTCAGTACGGCTTGCTTGATTACTCTTGCAAGCCCAGTCCCTTTAGGGCTGGGTTACTGACAATCAGCCAATTTTTTGTGGTAATCATCACGCCAATTTGTACTGACAATTTCCACCACAAGAGGAACAGACGCAGATTCACTAATAGTAGACTGTTTTTTCCACAAAGGTTCATTGACGAGATTAGGCCGATTTAACAGTATTATGTCTGGTAAGTATGCTGATTTGCTGTTTGCTGATTTGCTGTTTGCTGATTTGGGGATGAAGTAAGGAAGTTTTAGCCGACTAAACTCTAATGTAATTTGTGTAGCTAAAAATCCAACAATTTCTTCATGATCTCCTACGGGTGGTGTCATTTCTACAATTACTCCATCATGTAATTCATAGCGGACTCCTGTATTTGGATACCACTCTGTAAACTCTTCAAAGCTGACTAATTTAGTTTGAGGTAAAGCTTGAATCATAATTTACCCGCCTATAAAATTGTAGAGTGAGTTAGCTATAGTGTAACCTCCGTTCTATAAAACTTACCCAAAATTACCAAAGTCTAGACACATCTGGACAGCGATAATCTTAGTGTTTATTTCCTGCTTCATCGTGGTCTTAGAATGACTTCTAAGAGGTTTTTCCACTCGACAGACAATC
>NZ_JADEWA010000279.1:0-7205 GCF_015207865.1 Dolichospermum sp. LEGE 00246 | reverse complement strand
AAAAATAACCAATATGTTAAACTACAATATGCTTCTTCAGGACAACAAGAATCAGTTTGGATTTTATTGCTGATATTTCGATATATTTTAGATGGAACAAGTGTATTTATGGTTTTTGAAGAACCGGAAGCACACCTTTATCCTGAAACCCAAAGTGATATTGTAGAACTGATTGGATTATTAGCAAATGTTTGCAACAATCAAATAATTATAACTACTCATAGTCCTTATATTTTATCATCGTTTAACAATCTTTTATATGCTCACCAAGTGGGTGCAAATAAAGTTGGTGATGAAAGAGAAGCCGTAGCAAGTATTGTTAATAGTAAAAGTTGGATTGATCCTGATCGCATTTCAGCTTACTTTATCTCAGAAAATGGCTATGAATCAATTATTGATGAAGAACTAAAATTAATTCAAGCGGAAAAAATAGATAGTGCATCCAGTATAATTAATGACAAATTTAATGATTTGTTCAATCTGGATGAATAACTATGTGTAACGATTTTTTTCGAGAAAGTGAATGTCAGGAATTTTGTGATTCAAGAAAAACCATAGTTGTCAAAGATTCTGGGAATAAACAAGAGTATAGAGTCACCAATAATAACGGTAAAGAAATTTGTAAGATTAAGGTTGATGGGTGCTTAATTAAAGAATCTGAAAGATGTGATTACCTAATCTTGTCCTGTGAAGATAAATCAGCGTTTTTTGTAGAGTTAAAAGGACATGATTTAAAAAAAGCAATAGGACAAATAGATTCATCTCTAACTAACCTGATGACTGAAATAAAAGAATTCAAAATTTATGCGCGCATTGTCTTAAATAGAAATCCAACTCCTGATATTAATAGTTCTGTAGAAATTAAACTTAAGAACCGTCTGAAAAAACATAATGGTAAAGATTCTGGTGATCTGATCAAGTATAAAAGTAAGGTCTTAGAAGAAAGTATTTGAACAGCATACAAACTTCTACTCCCAACAATCTACGAATATTTTTTGATCTGATAATATGCGGTAGCATAATCTCAAAATAGATTAAAAAACCTTATTTCCTCAGAACTTCTATTTTACCTGACTGCTAATTCAGGAATATAATTCATTCCTAATTGAGTGCGAATTTCACTAATGGGGACATTCCAAAACTGATCCCATTTTTTGGAGATAAATTTGACGGGAGTATGAGAACCTAGATAATAGCCACGAGATATTTCCGTCATTAAAGGTTTGAATTTAGTAGGTTGATAAAGACTAATAGAAACCATGCCAAAACTTACTAACATGATGCTAATAGGTGTGGGAGTTTGTGCTAAAACAAAAGCTTGTAAACCCAATTCACCCACCACATTAGTTTCAAATCCAGTGACTACATGATAAATATCATGGGTAGTTCTCCACAGCATTTTCATATAAGAAATATCATCAACAACAGGCACTTTTTTATAGAAATGAGGATCGAAGCCTCTAGCTTTCATTCCTTTAGCATAAATATAACCTAAAGTTCCTTCGGGAAGTTTGCTTAATTCATCTAAATTTATGGGTTTAGGTAGCCATCTTTCTGTAAATAAAGAGTTGATTTCAGGATCTTTTTTCAGTTCGTCTACAGTTAAATGTGCTATTTCTGTTTGGTCAAGTGCATCTTCAAAATCAAAGATTGGATCAGTTCCAGCGTCTTGGGTTCTTAATGCTCTTGAGGCGAGAAATTGAATGTATGCTAAGAGTCCTTTATCATTGTTATAATTAATGATGTTATCCATGATAATTCTCCCTTTTGAGAAGATAGGATTACTAATCTTTTTCTGACCTCATTATTGGGGATAATAGAAGAGAGTTTCGTGTATCAAAAGAGGGATTTATTTATACAATTAATTTTACTTTTGGTAGACATAAAAAAGACAAAATTCAGATCCCCGACTTCTTTAAGAAGTCGGGGATCTGAACAAAACAAAACTAACCTGTAATCGTTCCCGTCAAAGGAGAACTAGCACTAGCGTAATTCTTCATGGGCATTCTGCCGGCTAAGTAAGCCATACGACCGGCTACTGTTGCCAAATTCATCGCATAAGCCATTGCTGGAGCATTCTCAGCCAGGGCGATCGCACTATTAATTAATAACGCATCCGCCCCCAATTCCATCGCCTCAGCAGCCTCAGAGGGCGCACCGATGCCAGCATCTACCACTACTGGAATCTTGGCATTTTCAATAATAATCTGAATATTGGCGGTAGTTTTTAGCCCTTGTCCCGAACCAATGGGGGCAGCTAAAGGCATGACTGTGGCACAACCTACTTCTTCTAACCGCTTGGCTAACATAGGATCAGCATTAATATAAGGCAATACAGCAAAACCTTCTTTTACCAACTGTTCCGCAGCTTGCAAAGTGCCAATGGGATCAGGTAGTAAATACTTAGCATCAGGTATAACTTCCAACTTGACAAAATTATTATCTTCCTGTCCTAATAACTTAGCCATTTCTCGTCCCAACCGTGCCACCCGAATAGCTTCCTCCGCAGTTTGACAGCCAGCGGTATTGGGTAACATCCAGATTTTACTCCAATCCAAGGCTTCGGCTAAACCTTCATGTCCTGGGGCGTTAGTTTGTACCCGTCGCACAGCCACCGTGACAATTTGACAACCGCTTGCAGTGACACTTTGCTGCATTTCTTGGATATGGCGATATTTACCGGTTCCCGTCATTAACCGAGATTTAAAGCTTTTTCCCGCAATAACTAATGGTGAATCGGGAATAATTAAATCTGATATCTCCGGGTTACGGTGTCCGTTAGTGGCAGGAGTCACGTGAATTAACATCGGTATAGTAGTAGATGACACAGTAGAAAAGCGAGAATAATGAAAATTAGCTAAAAGAGGATCTGCTTTTTGTTCACAAATCAAATCAGCAATTAATGTGGCTGTAATTGGTGCAAGTAAAATCCCATTGCGGTGATGACCAGTCGCAAAAGTTAAATTATCACAATCACTATGCCCCAAAATAGGTAATTCATCGGGGGTAGCGGGACGAAATCCCCACCACAGTTCTTGAATAGGATAATTTTCTAATTGCGGATATAGGCGAATGGCTGATTGCAGTAAGTTTTGAATTCCCCCAGGGGTATTATCGGCGGTAAATCCTACATCTTCATTAGTTGCGCCAATAATGATAGAGCGATTCCTTCGAGGAACAATGTAAATATTTTCACCAAATAACACCCTAGTTAAGGGTAATTCAGTCAGAAAATCTGGGACTCGCAAACTCAGCATTTGTCCTTTGCGGGGACGCACTGGTAAAGGTAACAATTGATTTACCCAAGCACCAGCAGTTAAAAGATAATGGTCAGCGCGAAATAAACCAGTATTAGTTTGTACACCAATAACTTTTCCCTGTTGTTGAGAAATCGCTTCCACTGTAATTCCATCTTGGAAGACAACACCCAAAGAGTCAGCCGCAGTCCGCAGAACTTTAATTAACGCCCGGTTATCAACTTGCCCGTCTTCAGGATACCACCACCCACCCATCACATCTGCACCCAAACCTGGTTGATATTGGTTAATAGCATCTTGATCTAACCAGTAAGCCGTTTTGTCTCCTGTGTCTTTAGATTGTTGATAAACCGGTGCGAGGATACCACAAGACCAATAGCCTGTATTGTTTAAATCTTTTCCCGTAGTTAATTCTGCTAGTTTTTGTGTCCAGTCTAAATATAAATTACGCGATCGCCTACATAAAGCCAACATTGCCTCATTAGGAATATTTTCCGCATCAGGAGCTAACATTCCCGCTGCGGCATGGCTGGCTGCCGCAGTAAAATCACGGCAAAGTACAGTTACATTTGCACCCCGTAATCGCAGTTCAACACCGCAAGCCAACCCAATAATACCACCACCGATAATTAAAACATCACTAGTCATTAGTCAGTAGGGGCGCAAGGCCTGCGCCCAATCATTAGTCATCAGTAAATAACTAATAACTCATAAATGGCTCACAAGGGGGGCGAAAATTGGTCATTGGTCACGGGAATTTTAGATTTTAGATTTTAGATGCCAAAAATTTGGTACAAGTCCCCGTCCTTGAGGACGGAAAAATACTCGCTGCGCTGCGTACGCTTCGCTAACGTCAATCCCAAATCGAGTGACCTTTGACTTAATTTTTCCCTACTTACCACAAAGCGCGAATTGGTTCTTTCTTCTGACCTTCATTACCACTAGCACTTGAGTTACTCTGTGTAGTGGCAGTTTCATTGGTAGAACTGGAACTGTCATTACTACCACTTGTTTCTTGAGTAGTATTAGAAGAATTGTTAGTAGTCTCCGTAGAAAAATTACCTTGAGCTACACTAGTACGGCGGCTTTCACTGGTGGAATTACTTCCGCTAGAAGTTTCTGACTCATTACCACTAATATTTTCTGAATCCTTCCCATTGGCAGCACTATTAACATTAATATTAGCCGGGAGAACACTAGATGCTTTCCGTCCTTGAGGAACATTAGCAGTTTGTTGTCCGCCCATAGGAAAATTAATCCCCAGTAACGTACCTAGCAAAATTGCTACGCCGCCAGCCATTAAAATCAAGGGTGTCCATCTACCCATCTTGTTTCTCTCCTTGTAAACCTTCTGGTGTCCAAACTAATTGAGAACCTTGATCCCAAAACCCATGAAAAGAATTTTAGATTTTAGATTTTAGATTTTAGATTACAAAAATTTGGTACAATCCCCGTCCTTGAGGGTGGAGTCAATCCCAAATCGTTCGACTGAGCGAAGTCGAAGTCCAAAATCGTCAATCCCAAATCAAGTGACAAGCTAATTCCAAGCAACTTGCAGGAAAGTTGGCAAAAAGGGAACGCCGTGTTCACTTACGCCAATTTGCTGCGGCTACTCACCTTCTACCTTAACCGCATAAGTACCATAAGTGCCAATGCCTCTACTCAAATTTAACAGGATTTTAGGTTGTATTCCCCTGGGTTGTCTTTTGCATTAAAACAGCCTAGTACCGCAAAGCGGAAGTCAAAAGTCAAAAGTCAAAAGTCAAAGGTAATATTGAGCAAGCTTTTTGGCAATTGAGAATGCTTGGTTTATTTACGCAGTGCTGTACTAGAATTGAGTTATTAACAATAGTCATTACATCCTCACCCCATAGAAGTTTTCCCAGCTTCTACGATACATATAGTGGTCAGGTAGACTGTGTTAGCTTATGGATTGGTACTGCCAACACTTTCAGAGGGAAACAGGAAAAAAATGTTAGCCATTGTTAGCATTTTTTTTATCGGCATATTGAAATTACCGAAATAGCGTTTTGTAGTATGTTGGCATATCGCCGCAAAGTTGTCTCTTAGGTGTAAGTGTTGAAGCAAAGGTTCACCAAATTTTTATGACCAAAACTCCCTCAAATAAACTTTGGCTCTACGACACTACTCTCCGCGACGGGACTCAACGGGAAGGATTGTCAGTGTCCATAGAAGATAAGTTACGCATTGCTCACAAACTTGATGAATTAGGTATTCCTTTCATTGAAGGTGGTTGGCCGGGAGCAAATCCCAAAGATGTCCAATTTTTCTGGCAACTTCGAGAAAATCCCCTCAAACAAGCAGAAGTTGTCCCCTTTTGTTCCACCCGTCGTCCTCATACCAAAGCCGGAGATGAACCCATGCTGCAAGCGATTTTGGCAGCAGGAACGCGCTGGGTGACAATTTTCGGTAAATCCTGGGATTTGCACGTTACAGCCGGACTCAAGACCAGCCTAGAGGAAAATCTAGCCATGATTGGTGATACCATCGAGTATCTCCGTTCTCAAGGACGACGGGTAATTTACGATGCTGAACACTGGTTTGATGGTTATAAGCAAAATCCTGATTATGCTCTACAGACGCTCAAAGCAGCAGTCACAGCAGGTGCAGAATGGTTAGTTTTATGTGATACCAATGGGGGGACTTTACCTCATGAAGTTTCGCAAATTGTGTCAGTTGTAGTTAAGGGAACAGGGAATACAGAAGAAACTCTTTCCCAATTACCAATCACCAATTACCAATTACCCATTCCCCAAATTGGCATACATACCCATAATGATTCAGAGATGGCGGTTGCTAATGCCTTAGCAGCAGTTATGGCTGGAGCTAAGATGGTACAAGGAACAATTAACGGTTATGGGGAACGTTGCGGGAATGCCAATCTGTGTTCTGTGATTCCCAATTTACAACTAAAATTGGGTTATAGTTGTATCGGTGAACACCAGCTAAATCAACTTACAGAAGCTAGTCGGTTTGTGAGTGAGGTTGTTAATCTCGCACCTGACGAACACGCACCTTTTGTTGGACTTTCAGCTTTTGCTCATAAGGGTGGGATTCATGTCTCTGCGGTGGAACGTAATCCTTTAACCTATGAACATATTCAACCAGAATTGGTAGGAAATCAACGCCGTATTGTCATTTCTGAACAGTCTGGTTTAAGTAATGTCTTAGCTAAAGCTAAAACTTGTGGGATTGAATTAGATAAAGATCATCCTCAAGCTAGACAAATTCTCCAACGCATGAAGGAATTGGAGAGTGAAGGCTATCAATTTGAAGCCGCAGAGGCTAGTTTTATTCTTTTGATGTATGAGGCTTTATCATGTCGTCAACAGTTTTTTGAAGTTCAAGGTTTTCAGGTTCATTGTGATTTAGTAGAGGTGAAAGAAACTACTAATTCTTTAGCAACTGTTAAAGTAGCTGTTAATGGTAAAAATATTCTAGAAGCCGCAGAAGGTAATGGACCGGTGGCGGCTTTAGATGCGGCTTTGCGTAAGGCTTTAGTGAATTTTTATCCTCAAATTGCCGATTTTGAGTTGACTGATTATAAGGTGAGAATTCTTAACGGAAATACGGGAACATCTGCCAAAACTCGTGCCTTAGTAGAATCGGGTAATGGTCAACAACGGTGGACTACTGTAGGAGTTTCTAGTAATATTTTGGAGGCTTCTTATCAAGCTGTGGTTGAGGGTTTGGAATATGGATTATTGCTGCATTTCCAAGCTGAAAAGGCGTTGAAAGTTTAGGAGTTGAAAACTTTTTCGTGTGGGATCTGACACCCGCAGATCCCACTAAATCCCCCTTGAAAAGGGGGACTTTGAGGAATTTAGCCTCCCTTCGTAAGGGGGGTTGGGGGGATCTCGATTAATTCTGATACTTTTCAAACATCCTCTTAGCCCCCTCATCGCTCTGTCTCTTATACCCATCTGA
>NZ_JADEWA010000278.1:0-7258 GCF_015207865.1 Dolichospermum sp. LEGE 00246 | reverse complement strand
AAGTAGGTGAACACAATAAAACCAAACTGTGTAAAGAAACGTAAAATCGCCCAAACCCTCTTCACTCTTGCCTTTTGCCTTGCCATAACGACAATTTTCAACGCCAACCTACTTATGTATTTTTATATTTAAATTATTAAGGTAATCAATGAAATCCATAGTATTCATCGAACCATTCAAAATAATTCGTTTACTTGTATGCGAACTTGGTCTAAAGATAACATAGTCCAAAAAGTAATCTTTTTTGAACCTCATAGTTATTGAATTGTTTCTATCTTTTTCCCATTCCAAATGAAAAAGACCACTTTCACTTACTGTGATACTACTAGGTTTAGAAATATTTCTAATTGTTCCAATAAATAAAAACATTGATTTTAGGGATTCGAGAGAAAGATCACAGTCTTCTTCCTCATCACACAATTCTTTTAATTCATAAATGCGGTTAAAAAGATAATCACCTTTCAATTTAATAGCATTCATACCATATTTCACTATCTCATCAAAGGTAGATAATTGATTTATTTCATCTATGCTAATTGATTTCTTTTTTTGTACTCCCCGCTTTTCTGGTTTATGTTCTTCAATTCTGTTTGTTAAGTTGTTGGTTGTCTCGATAATTTTGTTTTCTTTGTTTTCACTGAAACGAAATCCAAAAGGATTTTTTTCCTCTATAAAAAATTTTTGTTCTTCTACAAAAAGAGAGGGACTGGGGTACTCTTGGTACTTTGGATTACTAGGAGTTATTTTCATCTTCCTCCTCCATTAATTTTTCAATTTCATCTGAAGTTGGTATTTTTTGGTTTGTGTCATCTTCAAATTCTTTCAAAGCTTGAGCTAGAGAGTTTACAAGTGATTTTGCCGTAATATGAGAAGCATTAAGTACCGCTTCTGGTTTTCCATTGCGTTTTAACAAGATTAAAATATCATTTCTAGATACTCCAATACCAAACGCGTTGAAATAAATACTGTTTAATTCACTAGACTGGATGATCTCTATCATACTTTGTTCTTGATTATCTTTTTCTAAATCCATGATCTTACCTTTTAGTGTTGTTGTCGATCTCGTGGGTGGAGAGAATGAAACCCAATACTCACCAATCGTTTAATTAATTATGGCATAACGATACCGCAATTATCAACCTCAATCAACATCTTCAACTGTTGTTTTCCCCAACTTAATGAAGCTAAACTGCTATGTTAATTTTTAGAAGCAAATCAATAAATATACTTAGTAGCCTGAAATGGCGGGTTTTCCCGCCTCTACTTAATTCCTATTTAATATTTTCGCTCTTTTGGTGCAAACATTGTGATTGTGACGGGACGATATTGAATATTAATTCCTGTTGGTGAATAATAAGCCATGGTGTGTTGTAAAAACTTATTATCGTCTCTTTCGGCAAAGTCTTCTCTAAAGTGTGCGCCACGACTTTCTTGGCGATTGAGGGCGGAAGTTAAAATGGTTTGTCCAACTACCATTAAACTTTGTAGTTCTAAGGCTTCAACTAATTCTGTATTCCAGCTTTTTCCTTTGTCATCTAAATATATTTGTGAATATTTTTGTTGTAGTTGGGCGATTTTTTCTAATCCCTGACGCATTACTTCGTCGGTGCGGAAAACGCCACAATTTTCAGTCATATTATCTTGAAAAGCTTGACGGATTTGATTAATTCTGTACTGTCCTGGTTGGTCTATTAAGAGTTGTATTTGTTCTTTGGCTTCGTTGATGTAGCGTGTTTCATCTATGGATGGTAATTGCCGATTTTGGACATAATTAGCGATCGCCGCCCCAGTCCTTTTACCATAAACTACACATTCCAATAAGGAGTTACTACCCAGACGATTTGCCCCGTGAACCGACACGCAAGCAGTTTCCCCAGCAGCAAAAAAGCCCTCGACAAAACTATCATTATTACTTCTAACTTGTCCGTCAGTGTTAACAGGAATACCACCCATACAATAATGATTGGTAGGACGCACAGGCATAGGTTGAGTCACAGCATCTACACCGACCAACCGATGGGCTTCTTCCCAGCAAAAGGGAACACGACTCATGATTTTTTCCTTACCCAAATGGCGTAAATCCAGATAGACAAAGGGACCTCCCGCACTCCCATTAGTATTTACACCACGACCAGCCCGGATTTCATAAGCGATCGCCCGTGAGGTAATATCACGAGGGGCTAACTCCATGCGACTGGGGGCGTAATTAGCCATAAAGCGATCGCCATCGGCATTAATCAAATATGCCCCTTCACCGCGCACAGCCTCGGAAATCAGCACCCCCACAGGATACAAACCCGTAGGATGAAACTGGACAAACTCCATATCTGCCAAAGGTAAACCAGCCAAAGCTGTCATCGCCAAACCATCACCAGTAGAAGCATAATCATTAGAAGTCGTGTTATAAACCCGACCATAGCCCCCCGTAGCAAACATCACAGCCTTCGCTCGTAACACCTCAATATGCCCATCCAACAGGTGAAACATCACCACACCCTTCGCCTGACCATCCTCCAAAATCAGGCGCATTACATACCATTCTTCGTAAATTTGCACACCATAACGGCGCAAATTATTCACTAACTCATGTAAGATTGCATGACCAGTTTTATCAGCCGCATAACAAGTGCGGTTGTGAGAATGTCCACCAAAAGCCCGTTGAGCAATCCGACCATCAGGTAAACGAGAAAACAATACCCCCAGATGTTCCAAATCAATCACCACATCCGGTGCTTCCTGAGTCAAAATTGCCACCGCATCTTGATCCGCCAAATAATCGGAACCCTTGACAGTATCAAAAGCGTGAGCTTCCCAAGAATCCGTACCATCCACATTTTTTAAAGAAGCCGCCATACCACCTTGAGCAGCCACCGAATGAGAGCGAATTGGGTGAGTTTTGGCAACTACCGCTACCTTTAAACTAGGGTCAGTCCGGGCAATTTCCACCGCAGCCCGACATCCAGCCAAACCACCACCAACAATAATTACATCATGTTCAAGCATCATCAACCACCGATTAAAAAAAAATTCCCCGTCTAAAAGACAGGGTAATAGAGAAATTGTAAATTTGACATCTGGTGCAAAAAAATGTAGAGACGCTTCATATAACTTCTCTACAAGGGTTGTAGCAAACACACATTTAATTTTTACCAAATGTCTATTGGTGAAATCCCCTTTAGCTAGTTACTTGGACTGGGTTTTGTGAAATACTACTTTGTATTGATTCTGTCTTGGTTTTTGGCTCTACAGCATTGAGTTCAATATTATTTAATAAAGTCGTCACAAAGGCGAAAAGTAAAAAAGGTAGAGATAAGAGAACCACAAGACCTACTGTAGCTAAAGCGTATACAGGTCTTTTTGCACCCATCAGTGCTAAAGCTGATGCCAAGCTAATAGTAATCGTAATTAACCAAACAATAATTTGACCGTAAATATCACCAAAAGTTAAGGTACAGACAAAGCGATAGTTTTGAATATTATTTTTGTTCATTTTAAAACTGGCCTCAATTTTGTCCTATAGCTTCTACCTTAAATCTATGTTTGCCTCAAGAACAATTTCTCAATATATTTCCAAGGTTTGTAATATTACTTTACAAAAAACTAATGTTCAGTCACATCTCTTGGGAAATTGTCAATTCATGTATTTTATGTATAACCATTTATACAGAGAACACGGTTAAAAAGAAAATTTCTTCTATAAGGGAACACCAAAAAATAAATTACCCAATTTTGTGGGATGGGCATCCTGCCCGTCCTTAATGATTAGCGGGCTTTTCGTCCCGCACCACAAGAAATTTTTGGGTATTTTTTTAATTGGAAGTCCCTAATACAAAATTCGCCAGAGGCGATCGCTCGACTGAATAGAATTCCTGACATCAATCTGTATCAATAAAAGCATTCCCATCTCAGGGTTAGCAAATCAAGTTTGCACCAAAGGAGGTGTCATCGTTAAAGGTAATGGACATTTATTCATTCAACATAGTCTCTTATAATTAATAAAAACTTATCCTCAATTTAAAAATCTATGATATAAAAGTAAATAAAACTTAATCATTATTCATGCAAATGCTAAATGACTCCCCTACCTTACCCAAATTCAAAGATTTACTAACCAAAAAAATTCTCTTAGGTAACGAACCCAGTGCTGAGTTAATAGCAATTCTTACCATCTATTTTGTTCAAGGTATACTGACATTATCGCGTTTAGCTGTCAGCTTTTTTCTCAAAGATGAATTACTATTAGGTCCCGTGCAGATGTCAACAATTATGGGAATCTGTACTATACCTTGGATGATTAAGCCATTATATGGGTTTATTTCCGATAGTTTACCCATATTTGGTTATCATAGAAAACCTTACATAGTTATGTCAGGAATTCTGGGCTGTGCAGCTTGGGGATGTTTAGGAACAGTCGCTCATACTAGTACAACAGCCACAATTATGATTGTACTTTCTTCTGTCTCTGTGGCTATTAGTGATGTGATAGTTGATTCCATAGTAGTTGAAAGAGCCAGAAACGAATCAGAAGCCAAAATAGGTTCTTTACAATCTCTTTGTTGGGGTAGTTCAGCTATTGGTGCCTTATGTACAGCTTACCTCAGCGGGTTACTTTTAGAATATTTTACCACCCGTATAGTATTTTTAATAACAGCATTATTTCCTTTAATTATTTCATCTGTAGCTTGGTTAATTCCTGAAAAACCTATTAATAAAGATCACAAAAAAAGCAACAACACAAAAGATCAACTACTAAAAATCCGCCAAGCAATTACTCAAAAAACAATTTGGTTGCCCACATTATTTATATTTATTTGGCACGCTACACCAAAAACCGAATCAGCATTCTTCTATTTCACAACTAATGAACTCCACTTTCAACCAGAATTTTTAGGACGAATTCGGTTAGTGACGAGTTTTGCTTCCCTAATTGGAGTTTGGGCTTTTCAACGTTACTTTAAGCACATTCCCTTTAGAACTATGATTACTGCGGGTATTTTCCTGTCCACAGCTTTAGGAATGACGAATTTATTATTAGTAACGCACACCAACAGAATGTTAGGCATAGATGATCATTGGTTTAGCTTAGGTGATAGTTTGATTATTACTGTGATTGGGCAAATTGTATTCATGCCTATATTAGTATTATCAACAAAGCTTTGCCCTCCCGGCGTAGAAGCCACATTTTTTGCGTTAATCATGTCTGTATTTAATGTAGCAGGAACAGTTTCCTACGCATTAGGATCAATAATGATGAAATGGTTAGGAATCACAGAATATCAATTTGACTCCCTGTGGTTATTAATCATTCTCACTAGCTGTACTTCTCTGATACCCATATTTTTTGTTAAATTGCTACCAGATGATAGAATTGATAATGATGTACTTATTTAATAGATAAAAATCTCCAAGACAATTAGATTTATCTCTATATTTACATCCCTGATTTTCTGAAAAAATTTACCATAGCCAAGAAAAAATGCAAATCTTAGAACCTCAAGATCAGCAAAATCTCCAAAAATCCTACACTCTCAAAGATTGGCAAGGAGGATATGAATCTCTTAACCAGGAATTTGATTACTGGATTGATGATATAGAAGGGGAAATACCGCCAGAATTGCAAGGAACATTATTTAGAAATGGACCTGGTTTACTAGATATTAATGGGCAAAAATTACATCATCCCTTTGACGGTGATGGCATGATTAGCCGGATTACGTTTACCAATAGCCGCGCCCATTTTCGTAACCGCTTTGTTACCACAGCAGGTTATTTAGCAGAAAAAAAAGCGGGTAAAATTCTTTATCGTGGTGTTTTTGGTACACAAAAACCGGGCGGCTGGTTAGCTAATATCTTTGATTTCAAAATCAAACATATTGCTAATACTAATGTAATTTATTGGGGTAAAAAACTATTAGCACTATGGGAAGCATCCGAACCCTATTTACTTAATCCGCACACTCTAGAAACATTAGGGAATGAATACTTCAACGGTGTTTTATCTAAAGGGGAAGCCTTTAGCGCCCACCCGCGAATTGATGCCAATGGTACATTAGTTAATTTCGCTATTACACCAGGACTATCAACTACAATTAACATATTTGAGTTAAACACCGACGGAGAAATCACCAATAAACAAAATCATAGCGTTGCTGGTTTTTGCTTCATTCATGATTTTGTGATTACAGAAAATTACTGTATTTTCTTCCAAAATCCTGTTAGTTTTAACCCTATACCCTTTGCTTTGGGAATATCTAGTGCCGCCCAATGTATTAAAGTTCAAAAAAATCAACTTACAAAAATCATCATTATTCCTCGCCAAAACCCAACTAAAAAAATCAAAATTTTAGAAACTCAGGCAGGTTTTATTTTCCATCATGTTAATGCTTTTGAAGTGGGTAATGAAGTTATCATTGATTCTATTTGCTATGAATCGTTACCAGAAGTTGAACCCAATAGCGATTATCGAGAAACAGATTTCGATGCCAATTCTCCTGGCAAACTTTGGCGATTTAATCTGAATTTACAAACCAATACAGTCGAAAATCATTTAATAGATGATCGATCTTGTGAATTTCCCACAATGCACCCTCATCATGTTGGTAAATCCTATCGTTATCTATACGCGGCTGCGGCTCATAAATCAACGGGAAATGCACCCCTACAAGCAATTTTCAAACTTGATTTAGAGTTACAACAAAGACAATTATGGAGTGCTGCACCAGCAGGTTTTATCGGTGAACCAATTTTTATTCCTCGTCCAAATTCCCAAACAGAAGATGATGGCTGGCTACTAGCTTTAGTTTACGATGCAGAACATCATCGTTCAGATGTGGTAATTTTAGATGCTGTAAATTTGGAAAAAGGTGAAATTGCTAAATTACACCTCAAACATCATATTCCCTATGGCTTACATGGGAGTTTTACACCAGAAACATTCATTTAATTAATGTAGGTTGGGTTAAGCGTAAGTGCGACCCAACAAAATCATATTAAAGAGAACGTAAAAATACCTTTAAACCATCACTCGGTTGAGGCATGGGTGTCCTTTTTAAATCTAAATTTTGTCCTGGCACAAGTTCCCATTCATAACCACGTAAGAGCAAAGCAGTAAATATTTTCATTTCTAACTTAGGATCGTGGATTAAATAACCTGTAATTCTGGTTTAGCGGTGTAATTCCATTGCGGCAAGAATTCATCAAAAACAATCTTCATGTTTGATTTGAAATCAAGAGCCACTTTTCGACCTGTTTGATAGGT
>NZ_JADEWA010000277.1:0-7281 GCF_015207865.1 Dolichospermum sp. LEGE 00246 | reverse complement strand
AAGGGACTTCCAAGAAATAAATTATCCTGATTAACGAACCACAGAGGCGCAGAGGACACAGAGGAATAAGGGTTTGAGAGATTTTTGCGTTAGGTGGTTGAGTATTTTTTTATTTGGAAGTCCCTAATCAAGATTTATTACGGTGGACAGCTACACGCTGAGTGCGAAGCAGTATTATTGAAAGATGGTAGCAAGCAAAAAGACATTTGGGGTGCAGATTGGATACCATTTACACAAAAAATGGCTTACGAATCAATTATTAATATTCGCCCAAGTCAAAATAATCGTTCGATGATAATTCAAGACCCAGCCATACGAGAACGTGTTACACAAATTACTAAGAGTTTAATAGGTGGTTATGAACCAGAATTTAGATGAAAAACAAGCCCGCTTTCAACTCAACAATATACCAAATCGTTTAGGGCATATAGCGGCTAATTTAGCACGAATTAAATCATTTTCTCAAATTGCTTATAAAGAAGCAGTGAAAAGTATAATTGTAGAAACCAAGTGGTTTATTGAGTGGACAGCAGCAGAAATAGAACCTCTCCAAGCTGAAGAATTGGTGAATATTCAAATTCAATTGGCAATGTGGGAATTAAGTTGGCATAAAATTTGGGCAGATGAAAAAATCTGTACTGAAGTTGCTGAACAATCTGGTTTTTGGTCTGAACAAGTATTAGATATGTCAGGCTTGCTATCTGAATCTATTGCATAGTTGTAGAGACTTGCTTACAGTAGTGCTGGTTTTCTGTGTAGAATACCAATAAGGTAACATTATTAATGATGGTAACTGAATCAATTTTATTCAGAGGAAACAGGGAACGGGCAACAGGGAACAGGAAAAACTCATGTTTAAAAACATGAGATTGAAATAATGACACTGTTTTTTTCGTGCTACGCATCTTTTAAAAACATTCTTTTTTTGACTGAAGCTCTAAACTGGTGCAAATGAGTGTTTCTTATTTGCTCCCAGTTAAGATTTCCCTTCTTTTGTAACTATTTTAGGCTAGAATATTAGATAGATATCAACAAATCAAAGTAGAGGGATTAGTCGCTAAAATTAAACATTTAGAGGAGGAAAATCAAATGCCTTTCATTAGTCCAACAGAAGAATTAGCAATGGAACGGGGGGTAGAAAGGGGAATAGAGCAGGGAGAACAACAACTGATTTTCCGACAACTAAATCGGCGATTTGGTGAAATTGAATCATCATTCATTGAGACAATTTGGACATTATCAATTGAGCAATTAGAATTACTCGGTGAAGCACTCTTGGATTTCTCCTCTATCATTGATTTAGAACAATGGTTAAAAAATAAACCAGAGTCCTAGAAATAACAACCCCACTTTTCATTAATTGTGGGGAACACTAAAAACTGAGAAACTGGAATTAGAGAAAATTAAATTATTAGGGATAGTTACACTACACTTCGTGAACGCTAAAATGACCAACATCACAAACATATTAAAACAAGCCACCGACGGGTTACTGATGACCAGTGAATCAGAGTACCCATTTGAGGTTTTCGCATGGGAATCCGCAGTATTGAATGAAGCTACAGTATTAAAAAGAACGGGTCATTCTCAGGAGACACCCGTTAAACTTGTGGAAATTGATGATTTCTTTAGAAACTCTGTGAGTGAGGAAAATTGGTACGAAGACGAGGAAAAAGCCACTGTGAAAAAGTTTCAGAATCTTGTGAATCTCTTAAAAACTAATTTAATAGATTTACAAGTTTACAAAATAGGTAATAGAGAAATTGATGTTTACATTACTGGTAATACCCCTGATGGTATAGCAGGGGTTTCCACAAAAGTTATCGAAACCTAAAGATCATCAACTTTGCTTTCAATCACCCGTTGAATATTGGGAGAAACATTAGAGAGAAAATCATACCCTGTTAGTTTTTCTAGGGTATCCACACTGGTTCTAAAGACCTTCCAATTATTATCAAGTTGTTCATCATTGGGGATATTGACAGCAATAACACGGGTATTACTGCTAATACCCTTGAGTCCAGCATCAGGATCTAGGACTACAACAATTTTCCAAGTGGATTGGGGAATTGTGACTAGGTTTTTCAATTTACCTTTACTGCCAACCGGACCAGCAATAATATAAAGTTCCTTACCTTGTGATACTAATTCCCTAGAATAATCCTCCAGATTCCCCCAAGTATTCCTATTATTATCGGGTGTTTGGGGCATCATATTTGTCATTAAGAAGGTTGCTGTATTATCTTCAATGCTACGGGTTCTGTCAGCCGATGGGGTAACGTGACCTCTATCATACCCTGAACCATTATAAGCAGTGGGTTTGATGTGTTCCCAATCTTCAGGTAATGTGTTATCTGGTCTAAAGTTATCTTGACGTGGGGTATCCCCAAACCATGATTTATTTAACTGCCAACTTACCCAATTAGGAGTACCATTACTGCGATTGTAAGACAGTACATACTGGGGTTTTATCATCAAGTCATTATCAGGGTTATTGATGTTGGTTGTGGCTTGACTGGGATTACCCAACAGTAAATGAACCGATGGTATATTTCTAGCAAATAATTCTGGTTCTAGTTCTAAAGTTTGTGCTTGTGCCGGTGAACAAATCAGTAGCCCAATTGCAAAACTAATTAAAAATCGGACTTTTAGGACTTTTATAAACTTGATCATAAATTACTCGGTTATTATTGAAACACTTAAACAAACTTTCAGAGGGAACAGGGAACGGGCAACAGGGAACAGGAAAAACTCATGTTTAAAAACATGAGATTGAAATAATGACACTGTTTTTTGAGATGCGTAGCACGAAAAAAACATCCTTTTTTTGACTGAGCTTTAAACTGGTGCAAATGAGTGTTTCTTATTTGCTCCCAGTTAAGAGTTCCCTGTTCCCTTCTTTTGTAAAGCAATTAGGTCAACAATGGCAATCTACTCATACAATCTTTTGCTATCTGCCAGGGAGTCAGAAATTCTTAGAGGAAAATTTGATTTACAATATTCGATATCAACTACAGATATCATGACTACTAACAAGACCCCGCCCAGCGAGATGATTCGCGTGCCAACTCCACTAATTCCTGTAGTCCGCCATCTAGCCAAAATCCACCGCGATGGTCATACAACGGAGTTATTGCAAGGATTACAGGAATTGATAGCCCAGTTCGATAGCAGTGTAAAACTAGAAGCAACCAGCGAATTACAGCAGGTGGAGAAGAAACTGGGGGAACTGAAAACGCACCTTTGCCAACAAGATCAACTGGTGGCCACTAAACTGGAAGTCTTTGGTAAACAGTTAGAGAAAATTGAAAAAGCAATAGTTTCTGGTAGATATAGCGGTGGTAACTCCAGACAAAGGTATTTAGGATATCAACAGCAACCAGTAGAAATAACTTCTTTTGCTAATGAAAATTTAGCGCAACGATTGGGGGTGACTCCACAAAGTTTGATTACGGAACGGGAAAGCAAGAGTGAGCAGGAATTTATCAGTTGGTCCAGAAATCGTGACCCGATGAGTTTGGGGTGGAAATTTCAGGTTAGTGATGGGTTGTATTATCCAGTCAAACAGTAAGGGATAATATTAATTTTTCTCTGGTAGAAATAATAATGACTCAACTAATTCATCAGTGAGTTTACCGTCACTGGAACGTTTAAGTTGTTTAATATCTACGCGCACCTGTGAACCAGCTTCTACCTTTTCCAGTAGAAAGTCAGAATATTTTTCAATTGACTGTTTAGCTTGCTCCTTTTTCTTCCAGACTTGAGCCTCATGAAGCATACTTGTTACGCCAATAAATTCCTCTCCAGTTTTTTCATGAAAGTCATTATAATTGAATCTCACAGCATAAGCTTTGACTTCTGGTATTAACTGTAAGATGTATCCTAATTGTTTTTCTGGCTTTACACCAAACCCTTTAGCCATTTTTTTTACTTCTAAAAACTAACTACTAATAAAATATTATCACTTCCGTTTGGGAACAGTAATTGCTTGTACAGCCCGTTGTTGAACTTCCTCACCCCGACGGTCATATCTAGAAGTGAGTTCAGGTGAAGCATGACCGGCTAATTTTTGGACAGTAACAATATCAGTGGAATCTAACAACTCAGAAATAAAAGTCCTGCGAAAATCATGGGCAGAAAAGTTTGTTACCCCAGCTTCTACACCCCGTTTTTCCAGAATAAACAGCACTGCTTGAGGTGTCAGTTGTCGTAAAGTTACCGCCCCAGATTTATTAATGTGACAGATTAAAGCCCCCGCTTCTCTTCCTCTAATTTCTAACCAGTCTTCGATAATTGGCAACACCCCATCTGGTAAATAAACAGTTCTATCTTTACCACCCTTACCACTCCGAACTTTAACACTGCCAGAATGGAAGTCACTCAACATTAATTTTACTGATTCCCCCCGGCGTAACCCCGCACCTCGCAAAATTGCTATCAGCGCCGCATCCCTATAACCAATGGGAGTAGGATCATCAAAACAAGTTTGCATCAGGGCATTAATTTCAGCTTCAGATAAAAAACGCCCCTTGAGTTCCTTAGACAGCTTGATATTAGCGATATCTACCGCCCTAGCAAAATCTCTAGCATCCATTAATTCAAGTCGTAATGCTTCTTTCAAGACTCTCCTTAACGCACTCAGCATTTTATTAGTTGTGGCTGGTGCATATCTTTCCATTAGTATACACCGTAATAATGCTGTATGTTTATAACGCACTTCAGCCCAATTTAATGTCAGCGCATCACATTCATTGCTGGTAAGGATACGAGCGATAGCGAAGCGCTCCGTAGGAATCGCATTGAGAGATTGCCCCATCGCCGCACGAGAACCAGCGGACAGATTGGAGAGATAGACAGCAGCGGGGTGTTCAGTTAGGGGAGTGGGTGCAGTCAAAGCTAGGGAATTGACAACAGTTATTTCACCAATTTCCGGGGATTCATTCATTTACTTATCCGAAGAAGCCTTCTAGCTAGTTATATTCTGATAAGTAATATTGTACTTTTACCTTTTCCCCTCTCTAAAATTTATTTGGCTTTGATGGGGCGATTTCTGTGGAGGGCTGCACGGCGATCGCTCGGTTGTGGTTTGCGATTTCTACGGAGCGCTTCGCTATAGTTCTATAAAAATTTCCCCCAAGAAAATTTTGCACTGTGTTCTCAATCCCAGTTTTCCCCAGCCTGATTTTTTCCCCCAAGAAAATTTAGCAGTGGTTTTCCCATAAATCCACCGAGTTTAGCGTTGCTGTCACCAGGGGCAAGATAGGCTGAAAGTATTACCAATAAAAGTTTTCAGTTGCCACCCTGCCAAAGCGGGAGAAATGTACGCTAAGGCTGAAACTTAGACACAGCAACAGTTTCCAGACCATCTTGCAGGTTTTTACTCGGATCTCGGTTTACTACCATTTGGAGTTGATCGCTAAAAAACGAGATGAGTTACTTTCGGTTGTTGAGCCTCAAGGTGATGTGGGAAAGCAGTTGAGTCTGTTTAACAATACCTTTGCCAAAACTCTGAAACCCTATTGAGTGATAGATAAGTAGGTGAACAGAAAAATTTAAAGGTATATAACGGTATGTAAAGTTGTCTCAATGCGAGATTCTGATTGGGTTTCAGCCATTTTACAAAACGCAATACCCCTCATTTTTATTTTGTTTACTTACTTATCGTATTTTATTGGATTTTAGGCTTATATTTGAGAAATTGGCAAAGGTATTGAGTAATAGCACTCTATACTTATGTACAATAAGGAGCAGTATAAACTTAGAAATAGTATTCACAAACTATTAATGGCTACTAAACTCATTGAACTAGAAGACGGAATTTTAGTAGAGGTAGAAATACCTGAAGGCCAAGCTCGACAAATATCTGGTAGTTTTGCCGATAGAGTCAACACAACATTTGATAAAATTAAGCCGATTTTGATCAAAACCTGTCGTCCTGTTGCTGAAGCTTGGAAAGAACTTAATCAAGATATGGAAATCGAGCAAGCTGAAATTGAAATAGGTTTCAGCTTTGAAGCAGAGGGAAATATCTATGTCACCAAAGCTAAAACGGGAACTAATTTAAAAGTAAAACTGGTTCTTAAACCAAAGCATAATGTTCAGTAGGTGGGAACATCCCAATTTTGCAAAAATGGCATAAATTGTTTGTCATTCTCAGTGCAACGGAGTGAATCGAAGAATTTCAGGAGATGCTTCATTACATTTCGCTCCATTCAGTATGACAGTAAAATTACATATTTGGGATGCTCCAAACTAAGTAGGCTGAGAAAAACCCAAATGTGTAACAAAAGTAAAATCACCCAAAACTTCTTTATTCTTGCCTTTTGCCCTGCCATAACGACAATTTTTAACGCCAACCTACTTGTATGAGTTCAAATATCGAGGATTCACTTGTTTTAATTACCAGTAAAGATGATAAGCTAAAACGCAATTTCGGCACTGGATTTGTTATATATCAGGACGGAGAAGATACATACGTAATAACTTGCGACCATGTTTTACGAGATGTAGGAGGAATAGAAAAAGTTTTAGTCAGAGGTATAGCTGCAACATTAGTTGTATCTGGTGAATCACAAGGGTTTGATTTAGCAGTGCTTAAAGTGCAAGGACTTTCAAATGTATCAGTATTAACTTTGTGTTCATCTACTGAATTTGAAAAGCAATCATTTGAGATTACTGGTTACTTTTCTTATGATCAAAGAGAAACTCGGCTATCCAAAAAAATTTCTGGTTATTTGGGTAAGTCAGTTTATATTTCGTCTCATGATGGAAGTGATCATATTAAGAGTTGGGATTTGCATATTAAAGATAACGATAGATTAAAACCTGGGTATAGTGGCTCTCCTGTCATAGATAGGATGGGTGATGTTTTGGGAATAGTTAGCCACCTAGTCGGTGATGGAAGTTGCGGATTGGCTATTTCTATTGAAGGTATTCAAAAAGTCTGGACAGAAATGCCATCTGAATTATATAAAAACCGATCTTCATCTCATAATGATGATCTAGATTCAATATCTGATAATAATGATCCAGATTTAATTAATGAAAATCCTAGTGAATACCTACCTACTAAATTTTGCCTTAGATCACTATTGTATTTATTTATACTACTAATTTTTATGAGTATATCTATTGCATACTCATACCATTTTTTTTCTAGTAATACGTGGAAAAAAGCTTATAGAGAATTAGGATGGATTATTGAGATGTTACGTGCAGTTATTGCTGTAGCCGTTATGGCAGGGTTGATAAATATAATTTTTCCAATAGAGTTTTGTGAGA
>NZ_JADEWA010000276.1:0-7286 GCF_015207865.1 Dolichospermum sp. LEGE 00246 | reverse complement strand
TAGATGAAACTGAAAGAAAGAAACTTGAGGATATCGCCCAAGGTTGGGGAATGAGTCTTTCGTCAGCCTTAAAAAGATTAGTTAGAGAGAAATAAAATGTTGAAAAGATTTAATGACCCGCATCATGATCGAGAATATTGGAAGCGGTTAAAACCGCACGGGTAGGCTTTCCCCCGCGCTCTAAAGAGACGCGGCTCCCAGCCTTCCCGCGATCCCCTGGTGGTCTAAATTCTTGAAAACTGCTGTAAGATTCTTGTTCAGATGACCTATACCATTGCTGGCTGAATCATTTTTGACAAGCATAACTTCCCGAAAAAGCCCGGTAGGCTTTTAACGTCTGTGCTGACACACCATACTTTTTTATTTACGCCAGCACCAATGTTTTGTTTTCCTGTTTAATAGCAAAACGATTAACTGGACGACGTAAACCAAGATTTTCACGCAACGTGCTACCCTCGTATTTAGTACGGAATAGTCCACGTTTTTGCAGAACAGGAACAACTAAATTTACAAACTCATCCAACCCTGTAGGCAGAATAGGAGGCATAATATTGAAACCATCAGCAGCACCATTGATAAACCATTCTTCTAATTGGTCAGCAATGGTTTCAGGAGTACCCAAAATAGTCCGATGACCCCGTGCAGTCGCCAAAGATAGATACAACTGACGTAGGGTAAAACCACCGCGATTAGCTAAGTCTGTCACCAGTTTCAAGCGACTCTTATTATTGTTAGTATCGCTGGGTAATTCCGGTGCTAAATCATCAAAAGAGTATTGTGATAAATCCACACCTTTGTAATAATTTTTGAGGATTCCCCAAGCTACATCGGGATGAATTAAAGATTGCAAAAACTCGTATTTCTCTTGAGCTTCTTCTTCAGTTCGTCCAATGATGGGGAAAGCACCAGGCATGATTTTAAGATCATCTGGGGAACGTCCATATTTTGCTAACCTTCCTTTGACATCTGTATAGAATGCTTGAGCATCAGCTAAAGTTTGATTAGCTGTAAAAATTACCTCAGCAGTACGAGCAGCTAAATCTCTCCCTGGTTCAGAAGCACCAGCTTGAACAATGACTGGATAACCTTGGGGTGGACGGCTAACATTTAAAGGACCCCTAACAGAAAAATGGTTGCCCTTATGATTCAATGTGTGCAGTTTGTCGGCATCGAAATAAACACCAGATTCTCGATCACGAATGAAGGCATCATCTTCCCAACTATCCCACAATCCTTGCACCACTTCCACAAACTCTTCAGCCCGTTCATAGCGTTGGCTGTGTTCTGGATGATGTTCCAGTCCGAAATTAGCCGCCGCATTTTCATTCCCTGTGGTGACTACATTCCACCCTGCACGGCCATTACTCAAGTGATCCAAGGAAGCAAACTTCCGTGCCAATGTGTAAGGATCTTCGTAGGTAGTGGAAGCAGTGGAAATAAAACCGATGTTTTTGGTGACGGAGGATAAAGCCGAAAAAAGCGTCACAGGTTCAAAATGAGCAATTTTACCGTTACGAATCTGAGTTTCAGGAGAACCACCCCAAATTCCTGGACTATCTGCTAGAAATACTGCATCAAATAATCCACGTTCCGCAGTTTGAGTAATTTCTTTATAATGCTCAAAATTCAGACCTGCATCTATTTGTGTATTGGGATGTCGCCATGCAGAAATATGATGTCCAGTAGCTTGAATAAATGCACCTAACCGAAACTTACGTTTTGCGCTCATATATTTTTTCTTCCTTCGTGTCCTATTCCTTCGGAACGCTACGCGAACGTTCCTTCGTGGTTCAATCAATTCAGTCTTCTTCTGAAGAACCGAAAGTAATAAATTTAGGACTTACGCACAAGTCACTGAAAAACGTTCGCGGAGCGTGGCGTTAGCCATACCACAGAGGCACAGAGTTCACAGAGAAATGAGGTTTTGAGAGATATTTTGCGTAAGTCCTGAAATTTTTGTGTAATGGCAATTACTTAGACTGCTGCTAATACCTTTTGATATTGATTAACCGGACGAGATAAACCCAGATTTTCCCGCAGAGTTGTTCCTTCATACTCATTGCGAAATAATCCCCGCCGTTGTAACTCAGGAATTACTAAGTCAACAAAGTCATCGAGTCCACCAGGAAGATAAGGTGGCATAATATTGAAGCCATCAGCAGCATCATTGAGAAACCAGCTTTCTAGTTGATCTGCAATTTGTACTGGTGTACCGATAATTGTCCAATGACCACGCGCTCCCGCAATCCATTGATAAAGTTCCCGAATGGTAAAATTGTGTTTGCGAGCAATATCAATTAATAATGCTTGGCGGCTTTTGTTATCATTGGTTTCTGGTAAATCTGGCAGTGGTTCATCAAGGGGATAAGAGGAAAGATCCGTGCCTATAAGTCCCTGTAATAGAGCCAAACCAACTTGAGGATGAATTAAATCCTGTAGTTCCTGATACTTGGCTTTTGCCTCTGCCTCTGTGATACCAACTACGGGAAAGACTCCGGGCATAACCTTGAGTTGGTCTGGTGTGCGTCCATATTTTGCTAATCTACCTTTAACATCTGCATAGAAGGCTTGAGCATCTTCTAGAGTTTGTTGAGCAGTAAATATAACTTCCGCAGTCCTACCCGCAAGTTCTTTACCATCTTCAGAAGAACCTGCTTGCACAATTACAGGATATCCTTGGGGCGGACGGGCGATGTTCAATGGTCCACGCACGGAAAAAAATCTGCCTTTATGGTTAAGTTCATGTATTTTATTGGGGTCGTAATAAAAAGCTGTTTCCTTATCACGGACAAAAGCGTCGTCTTCCCAGCTATCCCACAAACCTTTGACTACATCAATAAATTCGTGGGCGCGAATATAACGATCTGCGTGAATAGGATGGTTTTCTAAACCGAAATTACCGGCTGTTTCACTACTACCAGTTGTGACTACATTCCAGCCCGCTCGCCCTCCAGAAATATGATCTAAGGAAGCAAATTTGCGTGCGAGAATATACGGATCTTCATAGGTGGTAGAGGCTGTGGCGATAAAACCAATGCGTTCTGTCACCGCAGACAAGGCTGAGAAGAGGGTGACAGGTTCAAAGTCTCCACCGAAGGCTGTGCGTCCTTCCGCACCACGGCGTTGTTGTAAGGCTAAACCGTCAGCGAGAAAAAATGCGTCAAATTTACCGCGCTCGGCTGTCTGGGCTATCTGTTTATAATGCTCAAGGTTAAGAGCGCCATTACTCTGTGCTTGAGGATGTCGCCAAGCTGCTACGTGCTGACCTGCTCCGGGTAAAAATGCACCTAGTCTTAGTTGTTTTTGTTGTTTGCTCATATTAGACTCAAAGTAATATTTTTTACTAAATGAATATAGGATGATAAAAATTTTCTGGTCTGGCAGTTGTCATATATATCAATGTGACTACCGCATATTTATTGATTTGGAAAGCTTTTTCAACTCCTTAGCCATAGTTGTAGGCATTAGCGTTAGTGGTGGGTTGCCGATAAAACTACTGTATCTCGACTGATTTATCGTAGATTAATAGTAGAATCTCATAACTCTCATGAAAAAGCAAGTACCTTTTTAGAAAAAATATGGTGAACTAAATTTATTGCCAGCTAATTGTTAGATATTCTAAGTATTTGATGACTCTAGGGTGGGCAGAGTGGGCGATAGCGAAACGCTGCTGCAAGCAGGTCGCTCAATTTGAATACAACGTATAGTTCAAATGCACTATTTAACTACTGAGTGCAAATACAGTAGAGTATAAAAGACAAGTATGAAAACTCCAAAGTATAAGTAGTAAATCAATACTGCTCGGTTAAGCCTCGAAAAGTCCTTGCTACGATGCGGTCTTTTCTGACCCAGGTTGGGACGGTCTACCACTTCTTCTAACATACCTCTAAGATACAAGGTTGGGTAGAACGAAGTGAAACCCCTCCAATGATATGGTATTAGATTTGTGACTTATAGTCCGTGGACTCATAATCTACATTCACGGACAATAAATTTTGGTTCATTATTTTCTATTCATGAAATAGGAATGCTGATTATATATGGAAAAAACACTCGTTACTGCCGTGGCTTCAACGGTTAAGCATTTTCGTAAGATAAACAGTATGAGTCAAGAGGAGCTTGCTGATAATGCAGGTCTCGACAGAACCTATATTTCAGGCGTTGAAAGAGGTGTTCGCAATATCACACTTGATTCATTAGAGCAGATAATTAATGCTCTTGGGATAGACATTTTGACATTTTTTACCAAGCTATTTGAGTATTTAGGTGATATAAAAAGTGAAATCTAAGGCAAAAAAAAGGGGCATATCTCGCTGTCCTAAATTACTCGATACGAAAATTTACAAAACAGGGCAAACCAGGGGTGCCGATGATGATGTTATATACCAAAATCGTGTTTCAAGAACTAGCACAGTATTAATTCCATATGTTCTTTGGCCTAGTTACGCTAATCCTCCTAATGGTGAATTAAACTTTGAAAATGGATTCATTGTTATTATTAGTCCAGAAACTTACTTCTGCAACGATAACATCGATCAAGACCTTAAATCATATGGACTCTATCTCGGCATAAATACTCTGGTATTTTATGAAACTCGAACTGATTGGAATAAGTATAATCCTGAAATAATGGGGTGGACTGCCGCGCAATCCAGACGAGAACGACTTGGTGGACAATATGTAGCAAGAGTACCTGCAACAACTTCTGTAGAAAATGGAGGAAAGATTATACGTGGATTTAATACAACATCTTCAAAAGGTGCAGGCATTAGGTTATATGAATATGCAAGCTCAGAAATGATTTCAAATTGTCGTCTTCAGCTTGAGTTTTTTTACTGGTGTTGTTTCGACTCAGAAAATACCTCTATAGAAAATGGCATGAGTGCTGATGATATTAGGCAAAGGAAGGAATATATTCAATCAGAGTGCCAAAAGTTTGATCTATTGGATAGACATAAATTAATAGAGGCACGTATTATCAATCAAGATGGATTAACTATTTGCCCACTTTGCTTAGAGAAGCTTTCAAGTCGAGGATTCTTTAGTCGCTTAGAGCAAGCAGAAGGACGAAAAGTTCCAGATTTAACAGTCACTCAGATCAATCTTTTTCATATTGAAGAGTTGAAGTATGGGGCTTACAATCATAGACCATACAATCTTGGCTGGGGTCATCATCACTGTAATGTAGTGGTAAAAGACTCAGGCATTACCGAAACTATCGAGTGGATGTATAGAGTTGTTAAGGTAAACATTGATAATGGCTATTTTACTCCTGAAAACAAATCAAGTTGATGAACAAAAGTTGATCTTTTATTTTCTTGTGGTTGGTAGCTGTACTCTTTTCCATTCCGGTTGATAGATTCTACTTCTAGGCGTGTAGCGATAGCTTCTACCCATCTTTTGTCAATCTCAAGTGAAATAGTGCGCCTACCAAGATTAAGAGATGCTAAGGCAGTATTACCTGAACCCGCAAAACAATCTAAGACTATATCTCCTGGATAAGTTGTTGCCTCAATTGCATGTTCAAGCATCGCTAACGGCTTCTCGGCTGGATGTTTACCTTTATAAGGTCGAACAGAAGGAAACGTCCAGATATCAGTAAATTCTTTAGAAGCATCAACGGCAAAGACTCGGATAACATCTTCATATGGTGGCATATATTTTATTTTGCCCGTTCCAAGTATTGCAGAGCATACTTTTTCATACTGTTCTCTACTTGGAGTGTTGCGGCCAGCTTCCCAATTAGAAACTGCACCACCGTGATTGACTTTTCCATAAGCACCAATCATAGCAGTAAGTTCTTTTAGTGATAATCCTGCGGCTTGACGCATATCACGAAGAAACTGGGCAAAAGTTGAGCGGAAAAGATTCCCTTCAACTGCTGGTTCAGCAAAAATAATCCTTTCAGAATGAGGATACCATTGTCGAAGTGCCTCTTTTTTCATTTTTCCTTTCCAACCGTCAAATCCCGGTTCGTTTGGTTTAGTCCAAACAATATGAGAAAGTACATTAAATTTTTTTGAAAATAGGACTTCAAGTCGAGCAGACATTGAAGAATCACAAAAACAAAATAGTGATCCATTTGGTCGCAGCACTCGATACCACTCAGAAGAATAGGACTCCATCCAGTCAAGATAATGCTCATCTTCTTGGAATTGGGTATCTCCGTAAATATTGTGTTTTTTTGTACAGTGGTAAGGTGGATCTGTCAAAATCAGTGATATTGTGTTACTTGGTATCTTACGGATTAAATCTAATGAATCACCTTCTGCGAGAATTCCATGAGGGGTAGAAGCTCGAATACTATCTGATAATGTAAGGGTAATTTGTTCAAAATCCTGCGCTCTTGTAGACATCTGTTAGTAATGATTTATGATAAAGTGACTTATAGTCTACAGCTTTAATTCAAAAAAATCAACCCCCCAGATTCTCTACCACTTCTTCTAACATACCTCTAAGATACAAGGTTGGGTTGTAGAACGTAAACGTTCGCGGAGCAATTGGAACGAAACCCAACGAAATCCTTGGTAATGTTGGGTTTCGCTGTCGCTCAACCCAACCTACATTTCCTTAACCGACAAGTAATAATTGACACTCCCCGGTCTAAAGACACGGGGATTCTTAATCGAATAATTGCAAACACAACTGCTCGAATAATATCCGCTTTTCAGGTATTACCTTAGATGTACGGTTCCCCGCCTGATGCCGTTTGCCATTTCTGGCGGCATCGTTGCATAAAAGGGCGTTACTTTCTCCCAGTCCAGGAGTAGGCACTAACGATTGGTGCGTCGGCTTTTTACGTCTGTTGCTGACGAATTTCAAATTAGCTCTTCGTAAAATTGTCCGAGAAGCCTGAGCTAAATTGCCTTGTAAAACATCTGAATTAATTCGGCTATACCATTCAGACTCAGAACGTAGTTCAGTTGTTCTCTTGCCTTGAATATCAGTCGCACTACCCCAGGTTAAACCATGCTTCTTACTATTTTTTGTTAACCCAGAGGACATTACACCATGCTTAACGACGGGGCAGGTCAAAGGGCAATAAGAGCCATATTCAATACGAGTATCTAAGTCTGAAAATGCACCATATTGGTAAATTACTGACTCGTCTGATTTCTGGTTATTAGTTTCAAATCCGCGCTGACGTTCTGCCAAACAATAATTTCTGTGTTTCCGTAAAGTAACAAGCCACTCAGACATTAAGGCTTGTTGCCCAATAGATGGTTGTAGCTTGAATCTCCAGCGTATTTGCACAGGTTTATTTTGTTGATGTGATTGACGATATA
>NZ_JADEWA010000275.1:0-7299 GCF_015207865.1 Dolichospermum sp. LEGE 00246 | reverse complement strand
TGTTAATTCAGGTTGTTTTAGATCCCCGACTTCTTTAAGAAGTCGGGGATCTGAGGATGATGGTTCTAATAATTGATGAAGTTCTTGTAGAAGTTCTTCGCATACCTGACATCCGGCATCAAATGGATATTCTTGATTTGCTTTTGTTAAAGTTGCAGCTAATCCATATAAATTAAACCGCAATATTTTGGCTAATTCTGAGTTTTCTATAGTTAATAGTTTATGTAGATTCTGCATAATTTTATCAGGATGAAAATAAAAGATTTTAGATCCCCGACTTCTTCAAGAAGTCGGGGATCTTGAACTTAATGAATACCGCAAAAAGGATCACGTTCTTTATCAACTTCATTGGGTTGTAGTTCCAATTCTGCCCGATAAATACATCCTTCTTGTTCGAGACATTCTTGATTATTAGATGTCCAATAAGGAACTGCCCCCGCGTGCATTCTTAATATGCCTGTATTATCAAGAGTGACATGATATTGACAGGGATAATCTGTGACAATATCCGGTTTACTGAGTGTACCAATCCGTAACCATTTTTTGGTATTTGTCTCACTATCAGTTTGATAAATGTAGAAAGTATGTTGACCACTTTGAGGAAATGGTGGCAAAGGTTTACTAATTAATCCTGTTCCTGGTTGCTTCACCCCATCTTGTAAATAATGAAATGTTTCCATTGATTTACCTTCATTATTATCAACGGCAAATACTAAATGATAAGCATGAGGTTGATCAACTGTGGCAGATTCTAAAACATTAATAGCAATATCACCATCATTTAAGTTGTGTTGATGATTTTCAACGGCAATATTCCATTTTAAATTACCATCAGTAAACAAGGCATTTTCAGTAGATTTAGATATGACTGAATTAATATCAATACCAACTACGTCTATTAAATAATGGGGATTACCTCGACATAGTAAAATACTAAATTGTAAAGCTTGGTCAATCTCAAATTGGACTTTGATTTTTTTGAGAAATTCCTGTTCTTCCATGCCCAACTTATCCATCAATATTTTACCGTCGAAACTCCCCCACAGACGAAAAGTTCCATTTTCATAATCTTGACGATGGATAATATTAGTTAATTGAATGCCCTGCCAAGGTGTCCGCACTTTAGCAACCGTATCCCAAGGTGCAAGCTGATATAGTTCTTGTCCAGCACTAAAAATGGCTAATGGATCGTTACTTTGGGTTTTGCGTTTAAAGTTGCAAGGAAGATAATAAAACAGGTTTTTGACATCAATTTCTAATTGATTTGCACCTTTGCGTAATAGACTTTTAGATTCTTCAGGATCAAATCGAAAGCGGCGCAGTTTTTCGGCATAACAAGCACCTGCGGAAGTGGCAAGCTTAGTAAATTCTAAAACAAAAGTAATTCGTTCGGGATTCCAAACAAAATATGGTGATTGACTAAATTCCTCGTAAATTTGTTGTTGCACAAGATCAAGACTACAGGTTTTCCCAGAAAGAATTAACCAATCTACTTTTTGATTAGGTTCTGAACTGAGACGGCTTTCTATTAAACCTTTAGCAATGCCAATTGCTTCTTTAATTGACGAAGTTGCTGCCCGTTCAAATTGCTGATGATCTAAAGTTAAATAAATAGATTCAGAACTTCTAACTTGAAATTTAACAGCACTTTGGGCAAGCAGTTCGCCAATTTGTTGTTCATTTAAAGTGAAGGTTAATAAAGAACCATCTGTGGTTGTTTTTTGTCCTAATTTGAGTTTGGCGGCTTCCGCATGATCCCACAATGTATAAAAGGTTTGTAGGCGTTGGGTTGCTTGTTGCCAACGAGTTGGTAAGACTTTTTCCGCAGTATCCAGGGCATCTTTAAAGGCAACATCACCTTCAGGATTTTCCTTATCTATACATTTTAATAAACTACCAGTTTTAAATTTCCCATCTTCTAAAAAACGGTCGTTTAATTCGGAGTTAATTAAGTCTTCTAATTTATCGCTTTCGATGTCACCTGTAGTAACTGCGGTAAGGAGAAAATCAGAAATTGCTACTTTTAACAAGCGGAAAATTCGTAAAGTAATTAATTCACCACCTAATTGTAAATGTCCTGAAGAACCTAATAATTTAGGAGTCAGTTTATAGTAACGTCCGCCTAAACCTCGATCTTCATGATCTGCAAAGAAAGGGGTTTTATCTTCTAAAGTTAGTTCAATTAAAGCTAAGTCGGTTGTGCCGCCACCAATATCTAAAACCAGGACATTTTGTGACCATTTATTCCCATTTTGACGACAACGAGTTTTAAAAGATTCAATGCCAATATTCAGATTTCCGCCAAATTCTCGCCACAGGAAAAAGATAGCCACAGAAACTGCTTCATCATAGGCAGTTTGTACATCATCAATGCCTAATTCCTGGACTAATTGCTTAATTTCTTTGCGAACTATGGGAGGGGCAACAGTGGGATAGGTAACAACTGCTGTTAAAAAATCTCCTTCTGAAAATCTGCGTCTAGCCCGTTGCCGATAATCTTCTGTTAATTCAATTAATTGCGCCCAAGCCGCTTGAATGAGGCGATTAACTTGAATATTTTCTTCATCTTCTTCTAAGATAATGGGGAAAGATCGATCTTGTCCAAAATAGCGTTTGGGTGAATGGTGAAATCTGCTAATAATTTCTTTAACTGAAACAGTTGTGCCTTGGGCTATGGCTTTTTTTCTATTATCTCTTGCGTCTCTACCCATGCGTAGTTTTAAGGGGATTAATTGCGATACTTCCATTTCACTGGGAATTTCTGTGCTGCGTCGGTCAATATCTAAAACTACAGGCATTAAATTTTGTGATTCTAATGTGGGAACACGAAAAACTTCATGATATATAGCATAAAGCTTTTTGCTAACAGCCCGCCGAAATCTATCACTTGTTCCTAGACATAATTCAATTTGGCGAATTGCTTCTAAAAATAATTCTTTGTTATCACTTTCAAAAATTTCACTTAATTGATCTGATTCTATTTCTAAGTTTTTGCTAATATCAACCAGGAATTTTTCCCACTCACCACTACTAACATCTGGTAAGGCTAAATCTGGGGAGGAATTAAACCATTCCGCCATACGTTCTCTCAATCTCAGTTCTTGTTCTCTGGGTAAAACTTCGGCAATGGGAACTTCTATGGGGTCAAAAAGTGTCACTGTAGAATTGGAAGTACCAAAATCTAAAGCTAACCAACCAGGAAATCTTTTTCTTTGTTTTTCGTTGAGTTTTTCACTGAGTTGTTGACTTAAATTATGCAAATAGTGATCAAATTGTGAAGTATTCATGGGGGGATGATTTTTTGTAGATGAACTTGATGATGTTTGTAAATTGGGTATAAACCAAAGATCACATTCAGCACATACATGATTAGATATGGACAAATTTGCTTTTCCCGCAGCGTCAGAATCAAAATATTCGACAATTACCTTTAAGGTACAATCAACTATTGTGATTAAAGGTGCATCTAACTGACAGGAGTTTTGTCCTAGTTGAGAAATATTATAAATTTGTTTGGGTGTATCTGAGTGAAATTGTCTATAGCTGCTTTGAATTTTTGCTGCTAATTCATTTGGTGTACCTCTGACTATGCAGGTAATTCGAGAAATGTGGGGAATGTTGCTTTTAATAGGGACAATTTGGATGGTGGGTAGATGCAACTGTGCGTTTTCTTTCATACCTAATTTAAAGCTAGGTAGAAGCTGAATTTCCACAGGCATTTTTGGTGTTCCTTTTTTTGTTTGTTAATATTTCATTGATAGTGCATTTCCCTAAATTTATTTGATAACTAATAGAAGAGTACGGATTATATCAATTCCTATTTCATTGAGGTAGATAAGGAAGATTTTAACCGCAGATGGAGGAGGATAAACGCAGATGAACGCAGATGAATTTGTACTTTATTAGATGTTATACCAATTTTGTATAAAGATGCGCCAAATTTAGAAAGTAACGTTAGCGAAGCGTGGCGTTAGCCATACCACAGAGGCACAGAGAACACAGAGGAGGAAAAGACAAGGTTACAAAATTCAGCGCAGTCTCATAAAGAAATGGTATTACCAATTAAATGCAGGTAAATAATTCTTCTTCATTAATTGTGGCAATATCGGTTAAGATTTCTAGCCAAGCGGGAATGGCTAATTCGGTTTGTGAATCTCTCGCAGCAATATATCTTAGTAGTGCTTCTTTTTTGGAAAGATTTTGCAAGCTGGGAATAATTTGATCTAAAATTCCATTGATTTCTATATTTACTTGCTGATTGCTTTCACTGACATATTGCACAAGGTGAAGACTAGCACTAGCGGTAATTTCATCTCGCAGTCGTAATACAAAAAGTTGATGATTGACACTTCTTGATGGGTTTTGATTTCTTTCTGGTGACCAATCAAAAATTTGCCCGACACTGTGTTTTTCGTCTTGTCTAGCTAGGGGAAAAATACTTTCTGGTTTGATGGTTTGATTATGGTTATTGATTTCGGCAATAATTGCTTCTTTCCATTGACGAGGATCAGATCCTAGTAACAGTTTATAAAATAAATCTGCTTCTTCAAGTCCAAATTTTGATTCAATTTCTTGTTCCATTTCTGGCTGAAGAATGGCTTGTAGTTTTTCCCGTTCTAAGGTGATTTGATGTGCCAATGAGCTTAATAAGTCTATCACGGCTTGACGAATGCGATCGCTCGCAAAGTTTTCCAATTCTCTAACTGTTTTCTCAAAGGCTGGATAAAAGTCATCACTCTTAGTCGGTATGGAGGTATTAACCCGATTTCCTCTATCAAATAATTTCCCCGCTGCACCTTTAAATTCTGCTAAGGTAATTGTGCCATTTTGGATTTTATTAAATAGTAATGTCCACTGACTCCAATTCAAAACTTTTAAAGTTAGTTCATCTTTAATGACATCACTAACTACAATACCTCGGCGGTCTTTCAACTGTTCTTTACCTAAATCTTTTTGAAAGTTTCTGTAGGTTCTATCTAAACTTTCTATAGCTAATCTCAATTCTAGTAAAGCCGGAGTATCAAGTGTGGGTATGCCTTGTTCGTGAATTTCGGCAATAATTTCTTTGAGATATTCTTGTTGTTGACGAATACCATCAGCCGCCCGACGGGTATCTTCATATAATTGCTTTAGTCCGTGATTAGCAACATGAGTTTGAATTAGTTCTCTTAATTTACTAATACCACCATCTTGAGCAAAATAACCCAATTGTTTCCCTAATTGATTTCTCCCATCTGCTGCTAATAAAGATTCACTTAAATCACCCCATTTCTGTTGTAATTTTTTCGGTCTTTCCAGATATTCTGGATAATCTAAATTAGCAAGAAATTCCTCAGAACCTGCTTTCACTTGACCAGAACGTTTGGCTAATTCAGCTAATCCTAACAGGGGTGATAATAAAACAATTCTGTCTTTTTGACTGGTAAATGCTTCCGCTCCATCAATAATGGTTTTGAGAACTTTTAATTTTTGGAAAACTGTATTTGTTTGTAACGGTTGAGAATCAGATTGATTATTAATTAATAAATCTAGTTCTCTTTCTCCACCTTCACTTTCTAAAGGCAGTTGATCAAAACGTCCCACACCGACGAGAATTAAATCCTTGAGGTCTTGTCCTGGGCGTTGTTGTTGCATCATTGTGAAGATTTTATGGGCGCGATCGCTCCCCGGCGATTTACCATTCAGTAAGACTAAAATTGTTTGTACCTGTGCCAATTCTCGCAACGATAAAAATGTATCCCTAGCGCCTGAATTAGCAGCACCCAACCCCGGAAAATCCAACAACACAAATTCTTCTGCACCCGTAACATCCCAAATTTCCCGTGATATTTTCACTTCAATATCAACGCGACGAATTAAGAAAAAGCTGGTTTGTAATAATTGCGTTCCTAATCGTTGTGGCGCATTTGGTAAGCGAACATTCGCCGCTGGTAAATCCTCAAACTTGAGAGATTGAATCGCCATTGGCATTTCTGCCAGTTGTAAACCCTCACGGGCAGTAATACCATCAATTTGGTAAAAGCGACCGCATAAAGCCTCACCATAAGCCTGATAAGCCCGCAAAAATAACACTAACTCCCGCACCAAATAACGCAACTCTAAATTATTTGAGCTTTTCCAAACTTCCTCACACCAAATACTGATATCCTTACCAGTTTTAATTTTAGCTACCTGTAAAGGTGTCACCCCAGCGGACGTAGCGCGACGGTTTGCTTCTTTGAGAATGAAGTGTAAGCACTCATTTACCCCTTCATGGGATAAATATTCCACCGTATAATTATTTACTTGAGTAGTTGCAAAATCATCCTGGGGTTTAATATGAATAGCTGTGACATTACCTGTTGTCGGATTTTCACTTACAGGTAAAGCATCTGCATAACCAATCAGACTGCCTAGTAGCAAACTTTTGCCGCTGCTAAACTCCCCCATTACACCAATTTTCACCGGTGAGTTGGCTAGTTCAACAGTTTTCTGTGCCGCCTCTCGCAGCCGCAACAGACAATCATCAAGGCTAGTGGGAACCCAATCTTCCTCTTGGGAAGGGCGTTGGGGAACTGAGTCAATTTTGCGGAGGATAAATTCACCGTACTCTTTCAATCGCGCCAGCTTGTCTGGTTCCATAGAGTAGTCTTTCGTTTGAGTTCATTTTCACAACTGGGTTATAACACAAAACCCAGAAACCACCACCACTGATACAACGAAAACAGACAAGACTGTTCGGTTAAGGCAATGGTTTACAAATAATCTTTAACAAAAAAAATACATGACTTGTTAAAGCAGAAGATAATGTTATTTAGAGAACTCCACAAAAAATAAATTACCCAATGTTGTGGGATGGGCATCTTGCCCGTCCTTGTATTATTAGCAGGCAAGATGCCCGCACCACAAGAAACTTTTGGGATATTTTTTTAATTGGATAACTCTTAGGGATTACCAAAAAAGATAATCCAATGTTGTGGGATGGGCATCTTGCCCGTCCTTGTATTATTAGCAGGCAAGATGCCCGCACCACAAGAAATTTTGGGATATTTTTTTAATTGGATAACTCTTAGGGATTACCAAAAAATAAATTACCCAATGTTGTGGGATGGGCATCTTGCCCGTCCTTGTATTATTAGCAGGCAAGATGCCCGCACCACAAGAAACTTTTGGGGATTTTTTTAATTGGATGACTCTTAGGGATTACCAAAAAAGATAATCCAATGTTGTGGGATGGGCATCTTGCCCGTCCTTGTATTATTAGCAGGCAAGATGCCCGCACCACAAGAAATTTTGGGATATTTTTTTAATTGGATAACT
>NZ_JADEWA010000274.1:0-7305 GCF_015207865.1 Dolichospermum sp. LEGE 00246 | reverse complement strand
GGTATTAGCCACCGTTTCCAGTGGTTGTCCCCAACCTGAAGGTAGATTCTTACGCGTTACTCACCCGTCCGCCACTATCTCCGAAAAGACCGTTCGACTTGCATGTGTTAAGCATACCGCCAGCGTTCATCCTGAGCCAGGATCAAACTCTCCATTTTGGTTCGTCTGTTATAAAGCTCTTTCTTAACCGTTTTTACAACCACGGTCAGGTTATTTTCTTTCTGACGCAGGGTACTTGTCGTATTCTGGCTTTCAAACTATAATATTTTCAAGGTTCGGTGTGCTGTTTAGTGTCGCCTCTTTTTTGCTTCTCTGTTCAGCACTTATCTAATATATCGAATCTACTTTGGTTTGTCAACTACTTTGGCAAACTATTTTTCGGTTTGTTTTTTGTTTTATCTAAAATCCTTGTGAGACAAGGGTTATGAGCGTTAAAATTCCTGAGATTTCTGCCCTTTTGGTGGTGTTTTTGATTTGGCTGGGTTTGTGGAGTTCCACTTCTGGTTTTTTTTGAGTCATTAGAGAAAGAAAGACAATAATTGATAGTGTTGAGTGGATATAGATAGATATTAGAGATGAAGAGTTCAGTGGCTGTACTACCACCGTTTTTGGTGCTGGATCAATTGTTGCAAAGTTGGTTGTTGGAAGATATTGGTAGGGGAGATCGTACTACTCAATCTCTATTGTCCCAACATCCCACTAGAGGAGAAGCTAAATGGATAGCGAAAGCACCAGGGATAATTGCTGGTTTACCGATTGCGGCTAGGGTGTTTCAGCTTTTGAATAATCAAGTTGATTTTGTCAATGTTACCGATGAGGGTACACTATGCGAACCAGGGCAGGTGATAGCGGAAATTAATGGTTCACTGGATACGCTGTTAATGGGGGAAAGGGTAGCGCTTAATTTGGTGATGCGGTTAAGTGGAATTGCCAGTTTGACTAATATATATGTAGAGAAAATAGCTGATTTACCTGCTCAGTTGGTGGATACGCGCAAAACTACTCCAGGGTTGAGAATTTTGGAAAAGTACGCTACTGCTTTGGGTGGTGCGATGAATCACCGGATGGGTTTAGATGATGCGGTGATGATTAAGGATAATCATATTGTTGCGGCTGGGGGAATTGGGGAAGCTATTACCCGCATTCGTTCTCACGTTCCTTATCCTCTAACAATTGAGGTGGAGACGGAAAATTTAGCACAGGTGCGGGAAGCTTTACAGTACAAAGCAGATATTATTATGTTGGATAATATGCCTTTGTCTATGATGAGTGAGGCTGTATTATTGATTCGTGATGAAGATGATCGGGTGAAAATTGAGGCTTCGGGAAATGTAACTTTGGAGACTGTTCGCGCTGTTGCGAAAACTGGTGTTGATTATATTTCTACTAGTGCGCCTATTACTCAGTCTAAATGGTTGGATTTGAGTATGAGAATGGTTTAATAATGTCTGAATCAGGATATCCGGGATTAAAGGATTAACAGGATGAGAAATTTACCAATTACCAATTACCAATTACCAATTACCAGGCTCAATTAGATGACTAGCAACTTGAGTTAATAGAGGAACTGGGAAATTCTCTCTACAGCAGTTTCTAAGATTTCTGGTTTTTGTACTAATGCAAAGCGAACGTATCCTTCACCGAATTGACCGAAGCCGACTCCTGGGGAAGCGGCTACACCTGTTTTTTTAACTAGTTCGGTGCAAAATTCTATGGAATTATGACTCCATTGTGGGGGTAATTTTGCCCAAATGTACATTGTGGCTTCTGGTGTGGGAACGTTCCAACCGATACGGTGCAAGGCTTTAATGAAGGTGTCCCGGCGTTGACGGAAAATATCAACGGCAGATTTTACACCATCTTGGGGTCCGGTGAGGGCGGCGATCGCTCCGTTCAAAATTCCCAAATATTGGTTAAAATCAACGCTGGCTTTGATTTGCTTAAGGGCTTGAATTAATTGCGGATTCCCAATTGCGTAACCAATGCGGAAACCACCCATATTATAGGATTTGGAAAGGGTAAAGAATTCAATAGAGACGCTTTTTTCGGGGTCTGCTTGCAAAATTGAGGGAACAGGGGATTTTGGATTTTGGGTTTTTTCTGTGAAGACTAAATCTACGTAAGGGAAGTCGTGAACGAGAACTATATTATGTTGTTGACAAAAGGCTACGGCTTCTTGAAAGAAGGATAAGGGGGCGATCGCACTGGTAGGATTATGAGGATAGCTTAATACCATTAACCGCGACTGGGCTAAAACTGTGGCGGGAATATCACTAAAAACTGGTAAAAAATTATTTTCTGGTTTTAATGGCATGGGGTAAATTTGACCACTAGCCAAGTATACTCCTCCGGCATGGGAAGGATAACCAGGATCTAATAATAGGGCAAAGTCGCCGGGATTAAGCACGGCTAAGGGTAAATGGGCTGTTCCTTCTTGAGAACCAATGAGGGGTAAAACTTCTGTTTCTGGGTCAACTGGGATACCGAATTTTTGCTCGTACCACTGGGCTGCGGCTTGACGGAAATTTTGAGTGCCACGAAATAATAAATAACCATGAGTGGTAGGATCATGGAGAGATTGAGCGATCGCTTCTATGACGTGATTCTCGGTAGGTAAATCTGAAGAACCTAAAGATAAATCAATTAATTCTCTTCCAGCAGCCAAAGCAATGGTCTTGGCTGTGTCCATATCGGCAAATACGTTAGATTTTAAGGGTTGTAACCGGGTAGCAAATTGCATTTTAATTATTATTTATTGGTCATTAGTCATGAGGTAGTGATCAAAAACTATGGAGTTTTGATCACTAATCGGTAACTAATTATTATTTAAATGATCTTCCAAAAAACTGAGTAATTTATCTTTACCAATTACTCCCTCAATAGATTCTAATAGTTGTTCTCCTCTTACCAATCTCAGAGCCGGGAGACCTTCTACTTGGTATTGTTTGACTGTGAGTGGATTGGCATCAGTTTCCATCTTAACAATTTTTAGGCGATCGCTATAAGTTGTCGCAGCCGCATTAATCACTGGTGACATCAATTGACAAGGTCCGCACCAGGAAGCCCAGAAATAAACTAATACAGGCTGCTCGGCTTTTAATACTTCCGTTTCAAACTCAGCATCAGTGATAGTGATTACACCCTTGTTCATTATAGTCTCCATAAAGTAGTATAAATTGGCGTTGCTGAATGAAAGTATGAATTTGTCCCTCGCAGAGGCGCAGAGAGTAAGAGTTCGAGAAATGGAATTTTTGATTTTCATACCGCCATTATGCAATGGACATAAATTAATCAAATTCATTCACAAAATACTTTATCCCAATCTGAGAGTCAGTTGTTATCCGATTTTAGATTTTGAGTTTTAGATTGTAAAAGATTTACTAATAAACTTTTCGGCTTTGAAAATGGAGTAAAATCCCACAACCAAGATGTGTGGGATTAGCTGAATTGAATTATCTGCAAAAACTACAGATTATCCAGTTGTTTGCGTAGAGATTCCAATTCAGCATCAACTGGTTCAACCGATTTAGCTGTACTGGTTGGTTGTACTGGAGTTGTGGTGCTAGATTGTTCTGGGGTTAGTAGTTTTCGGTCGGGTGCAGGTGCTAAGGATGCTTTCAAAGCGGCCAATTCATCATCAACATCACTACCAGATTCTAACTTGGCAAATTGGTGATCTAAATCTGCACTTACTAACTCGGATACAGCCTGAGATTTAGCTTCTTGCATTAATACTTTTTCTTCCATGCGCTCAAAAGCAGACATGGCACTACTGCTACTCATCCCACTAACCATATTTCCCAATTGTTCTTGGGCTTTTGCAGCCGTAATCCGGGCTTTGAGCATTTCTTTCTTGGTTTTGGCTTCAGAAATTTTGCTCTCTAACTGGATTAAATTCTTTTTCAGACCTTCTACCTGAACAGTTTGCTGATCTAGACTGGTTTTTAAAGCCGTAGCAGTATCAGTATAAGTTTTCTTGCGCTCTAATGCTTGACGGGCTAGGTTCTCATCACCTTTTTGCAGGGCAAGTTGGGCGTTACGTTGCCACTTATTAATTTCGGCTTGTCCTTCATTATACTGTTTTTCAGTGCGCTTCTGGGCAGCTATTGCTTGTGCTACACCTTGGCGCAACTTCACCATATCCTCTTGCATTTCGAGGAGGGCTTGTTCCAGCATTTTTTCTGGATCTTCGGCTTTACTGACTAAATCGTTTAAGTTAGCACCAACTACTCGTTTAAGGCGATCAAATAATCCCATAAATTTATTTTTCCTTTAGAGGTTTACGCTCTTGGTTAGATAGTTAGCTTTTCTACTATATCAATAGCTACCTATGCCAATGTAGTCTTTCCAGTCTGGATTACTATCTTTTTTTCTATTCTGAATCATGAACCTATTAATTATCTATATTAACCAGAGAAAGTTATGGTTCGGGTGTTTTGGGTAAATTATGATCTGGCTGGGGATTTTCTTCTTGATTTAGGATATAAGTTTTCATGGCTGCGAGTTCTGTATCAATATCATGGTGAGAATCTAAGGATGCAAATTCTTTTTCTAGATCATCACCACCCAGTGTACTGGCAACTTCTGATTGTGCTTCTATTTGTAAGACTTTTTCCTCCATTCGTTCTAATGCACCTAAGCTAGATGTAGCAGAAGTTCCAGTTAACATTTCTTGCAGCCGATAGGAAGCTTCTGCGGAACGAGCGCGAGCGATATACATATCTTTCTTAGTTTTTACCTCAGCCAGTTTTAACTCTAAAGTCCGCATATCTTGCTTTAATTTGGCGACTACATCTTTTTGCTGCTGAATTTGGCTGGTTAAAGTTGTAGCGGTCTCTTGGTAAAATTTGCGTTTGGTGAGAGCTTCCCGTGCGAGGGAGTCATTACCGTGCTGGAGGGCTAATTGGGCGCGACGATACCATTCTGCGGCTTGGGATTCTCCTGCGGCTGCTTGGCGTTCTGTGCGCTTTTGGGTGGCGATCGCTTGAGCTACCCCTTGACGCAATTGTACCAAATTCTCCTGCATTTCCATGAAAGCTGTTTCCAGAATTTTTTCTGGATCTTCTGCATTGCTAACCAGACTATTAAAATTAGCGCGAATCACCCGCAGAATACGGTTAATAACTTCCATGTTGGCTCTACCTTGACCATTTACTGGACTTTGAGGATTGCTATATTGTTATCATAGTAAGAAATCAGTATGAATTAGCCTCACGCAAAGGCGCAAAGACACAAAGGTCAGAGTTTTTGGCGTTAAATTCAGTAAATTTTATTCAGTAAAACCAGCATTTTTTAACTATGGCTGTTGTAATCGTCCTTTAATGCCTTTTGCCTCTAATTCCTGCAATCTGCGCTTAATCTCATCCTTGGTTTTCAAAGCACCCAAATAAATAAATTTTTTATTTGGTGATAAATAAGCATCAGGAACAACTTGCTTGGCGGCTGTTAAAGCTTTGTCGCCTTGATTATCAGCAATAATATAATAGTATCCATTAGCTGATGGTTTGACATCTTCTGGTAGGGGTGAAAAAGTAGCTGTAGGCTTTGCTAAAGGTGTGGATTTAGAGAGGGTGTTAGGTAAGGGGGAAAGTCTCGGTAATGGAGAGATAGGAGTTATGGGGGGTTGAATAGCTACAGGAGTGGAAATGATTTGAGGGGTCGGTTTAACTTTTGGTGTTAAATCTACGACATCTTTAGGATCTCTAACTTGTCGAAATTCTTGGGTGGCTAAATTAGGATATTTAGCTATGGGGGTGATTTTTGGTTCGCTAGTCAGTTGGGAATTATTTTCTATAATTTCTGTGTTTTGTGTATTTTCCGCAGTCTTTGATGAATTATTGTTTAGTACGCTACTGAAATTCAATTTAGGTAAATTTTTGGGATTGAAGACGACATAACCTAAAGTCAAACTTGCCAATAATAGCAACAGCATTGAACCAATACCTAAAGGTGATAAGACACTATCACGGGATTTAGGAGAATTAGGAGTTTGATTTTGTGGTGCAACGGCTGTCAAACTCCGCAATAATGCCTCACTAGATTCTAAATAATCATTTGGTTGTTGAGGAGGATCATTTGAGGTGAGGAGGGTTTGGTTGTCAGGGGAGGGAATTTTGGTGGGAACTATACTGCTAGTTGATTTTTCTAGGTTTGGAGGAGTGGGGGTTTCTTCTATGTCTGAGTTAGCAAACTCCTGGGGAAAATCAATGGTTTCAGTCTCATTCGTCAAGAATGGATTTTCTGAGGGAATGGCTACGGGAGGAACTGCTGGTAGTTGAATCTCCTTCGACAAGGTTGTTGTTTGATAATTAGTGTAACTTTCTACACTTCTTGCTGTTTGTGATTTGGTGTTTTTGCGTGTGCGTCTATATCTGGTTAATTCTTGATCCAATTGTATTTCTAAACTAGCCAGTGCGGTAGTTAGGGTAGGGTTTAAGCCGGGTGTTTGCGGGGATTTGGTAGAATCTATCAAAGGATTTTGATTCATTGTTTAAGATGGAGTCAGGGTAGATGATTAAATGAATTTTCAATATACTGGTGAAAGTTGATTATCAGTATTCAGCTATTTTTATGGTAAAACTAATAACATAATATGTCTTTTAAGTCAATTGATCAGGTTTTAGGAAATATTCAACGTTCACCACAATGGCAAGAACAGGTATTGCTGCGGTTGCTAAAGTGCTGGGTAGAAGTTGTGGGGACTGCCGTTGCGGTGCAAACTCGTCCTTTGTCTATTCAGCGTGATGTTTTGTGGGTAGCAACTTCTAGTGCTGCTTGGGCGCAAAATTTGACATTTGGCAGGAAAACTATGTTGGTAAAGTTAAATAACAAGCTATCTACGTCTTTGGTAGATATTCGCTTTTCTACAGCCGAGTGGAAAAATTCATCAATAGCGGGAACAGAAGCCACTGTTTCGGCATCTGAACATCCTAGTTATGTGGCTGATGATTTGATTGGTGATAGGTTAGTTCAAGTCAATATTGACAATGCGTTGGGTGCTTTTGAGAATTGGGCGAAGATGATGCAAGAGCGATCGCATCATCTCCCCTTGTGTCCCCAATGTCAATGTCCCACTCCACGGGGTGAACTTGAACGCTGGGAAGTTTGTTCTCTCTGCTGCTCCAAGCGGTTAGGATAAATATTGAACTATTGTAAATAATTCAGTAAATTAAATGCTAAGAACCGATTTTAACTCTATCTAAAGTAACGTTTTTACAAAACGAGTAAATCCAGAATCAATGTTTTAATCTTGATCCCCAATAAGTTTTAGGTAAAAATAAATATGTACGCACTCTAATAATTGTC
>NZ_JADEWA010000273.1:0-7340 GCF_015207865.1 Dolichospermum sp. LEGE 00246 | reverse complement strand
CCTACTCCCCTACTCCCCCACCCCCTACGCTGGTTGCCACATATACCTTTCCTGTCCTTGGGAATTATAGATGAATACAGGAAGTTGGGCATTTTGACTAATGGCTTTGAGAGCATCTTTCAAGCTTTGGAAATGACTTTGTATTTGTGGATTATTGGCTTGAAATAATCGGTCATACTCAGGAGTTAAGCGGACACTAATTTTCTGATTCTCAATACTAAAAGTACAAATTCTAATGGTATTTGTGCAAGTGCTTTTTAACTCAACGCGGGTTTGAGTTAAATCCCCATAGATTTGGAATTGTTCTTGTGCCTGTTTCAGAGATGTTGTATAGGTTTCAATCAGGGGTTTAGCTTGATTGAAATAGAAAGTATCTTGACTCACTTGTTTAGCACTTTCTACAGCCTGTTCCCAAGACTTAACCGCACTTTGCCATTGATTTTGATTACCATAGCTTTTGGCTTGACTAGCGGCTTTAATAGCTTGTTGATAGGATGTGGCTGCTAATTGTTCTTTTTTGGCGCGATCGCGGGCGACAATAATTTTTGGTTGGTATTCTGCCAACAGCTTGCGGGCATCCTCAGATCCTAAACTACCTATAGGAATAATTTTGAGGGTACTAATTGCTGTCTGGAAATCAGATTCTACCTTTTGCCATTCAGGGGCAGATTTAGCCGTGATTTGACGTTTAGTAGCGGCTTCTGCGAGAGTTGTGGCATTGGCGATTTTCTGTAACCAGGTTTCTTCTTTGAGCAACTCATCATTAACACTTTTTAAAGTATTTTGATAACTTGGTAAATTAGCTTTTACCAATCCATAGAGTTCATTACTAGGCTTAATTATCTCTAATGAGGTGATTGCCTGTCTCCACAACTTTTGTCTATTACGTAACTCATCTAAACTCTTAGCAGGGGTTTGAGTTGCTTTTTGGGCTGAAGATGCCATTTGTAAGGCTTTTAGCACCTGGTTGATTTTCGTTGACTGTTCAGAAAAACTATTAACTAATAGCTGAGAGTCTTGATAACGGGGAGACCACTGAGGAATATTTTGTAAATCGGCAACTACCCCATCTAGTTGTTGTTGCACTGTTAATAAGTCTCTTTCTGATTTGGTACGTTTGATCTGCTGCTGATACTCATTTTTAAATTGCTGGGCTGTTTGCAATTCTTTACATTCAGAAATTATACAACCACGATGGAGAACGAAAGTACCACCACCGGAAAGAATAGCAATTACTACAGCCGTACCAATCATAATCGGTAAGGGAGGAAGTGATAATGATAACTGTCTTTTTTTGGGTTGATCGGGAATATTCGCAAAGGGATCAAAATTTTCTTCAATATCCTCCATTGTCTGAGATTCATCCGCAGATAAATTTGAGTCTGGCATTGATGAATAGTCTGAAAAAGATTCTGCGGAATTAGAGAAAAATGAATCAGCAATGGGTTCTTGTTCCGTTTCTGTAAATGGAGGTGATGGTGTTTGCAGATCAGAATTGAGGAAGAGGGTGTCCCTAGTGTGTCCTATTTCCACCGTTTCCCTATCTGTATCTTTGCTGGGGATCTGAAAACCATATTCAGTTTCCCTATCTGTATCTTCACTAGGCATCTGAAAACCATATTCAGTTTCCCTATCTGTATCTTCACTAGGCATCTGAAAATCTAGGAAGTGTTGAGTATAGGGGCGCTTTTCTCCAAAAATTCTCAAGAAAAATCTTACCGGTTGGGTTTGGTAGCTAAATTGCCATTGTAGTGCTTGTTCTAACACCTCAAAAACTTGCTGTGTATTAACCGTGACCTCAGCAGGGTGTTGAGTTAAAATCATCAATTCATCATTTTGGACAGCGCATTTTACCTGGAAATCTTTACTATCAAGCACTTGGGCAACTAATCTTTCTTGTAAGATATCGCCTAAAACTTTGAGATCGTCTTGTTGAACTGTTACTTTCATAAAGCGTTACCGCCACTCTTTCTATATAGTTTTGATTATCGAAGGTACTGGGGATGGGATGCAAATCCTAGTTTTACATCTTATAGAATCAGTTTCTAGCAGAATGTTAAATTTGTCACGAAGAACACAGTCTAGGGTAATGATTTAGACTTCTATTTTTTTATACAGCTAGATTATAAATGAGACAATCCAATGGCAAAATAAATTTTCAGTTCAGCAAAACCAAATTCTATAATTTTCGGCATTGGGTAAAATATCGGATAGCATCAGAGAAAGCGCGTCGGACTTGTTAATACAAGGTGTGTCTCAATGGATTTATTAGAGTACCAAGTTAAAGAATGGTTTGGTAAAATTGGGATTCCTGTTTTACCATCTCAAAGAATAGACCATCCTACAGATTTAAAACGGTTAAAAATTCGTTACCCGATTGTGCTGAAATCTCAGGTGCAAGCGGGGGAAAGGGAAAAGGCGGGTGGAGTTAGGGTTGTAGAAACCACAATTGATGCGATCGCTACAGCACAGAATATATTTAATCTACCAATTTGGGGGCAACTGCCAGAAGTTTTATTGGCAGAATCAAAATATGATGCCCAGGAAGAATTTTATCTAGCTGTAGTTTTAGATACTGCGCTGTGTCGTCCCGTTTTATTGGGTTGCACAGAAGCAAATATTGACTGGGAGACAGCGGGAGAAAAAATTCAGCACGTTGTGGTGCAACAGGAATTTTCTCCATTTTATGCTAGACGACTGGCTTTAAAAATGGGCTTACAGGGGGCGTTGATGCAGACTGTGAGTGATATTGTGGAGAAACTGTACCAGTTATTTGTCCAAAAGGATTTGGATTTGGTGGAGATTCATCCCCTGGGTGTGAACTCTGCGGGTCAAGTGATGGCTTTGAATGGTAAGGTTACGGTTAATAAACAGGCTATTAACCGTCATCCTGAAATAGCCGATATGGCTACCAAGATGGTTGGTCTTCTTCATGGTAATAAAAAAAATAACGGTTTGTTGAGTAGGTGGGATGGGATAGAAATGCAGGGTAAAATCTGCATAATAGGCAATGGTAAAGGTTCTGTTTTAACAACATTGGATGAGGTTGTTAATGCTCATGGGAATCCTGGTAAATGTGTCAATTTGCGCCATACTTTCATGAGTGATACAACACAGACTACTTTTAGCGATCGCCTGATTAGTTGTTTGACAAATTTGGTAAATGATCAGAATACTCAAGTTATTTTAGTCAACTTTTTGGGGACTATTCCGCAAGTTGACCAACTCCCAGAAATTATTAGCCAATTTCTCCATTCCGACAGAAGCCAAATCACATCTGGTGTGTCAGCCGCCAATGGGAATAAAAGTCAACAACCATTGAATTTACCCTGGTTAATCCTCCGTTTAGCTGGTTCGGAATTCAATCATGTCAGAGAAGAGTTAGCCACAGGGAAAACCTCTGATCAATTACTAATAGTTGTAGAAAATTTAGATGAAGCAGTCAAGGAAGCAGTTCGTTTAGCAAAGACTCCAGGGGTAAAAAAAAGGTAAGAAGCAAAAGGCAAAAAGCGATATTTGTACCAATTACCAATTACAACTAACAACTGACAACTGACAACTGACAAACTATGAACTTAACACCAGAAAGTAAAGTTTTAATCCAGGGATTTTGTGAATTTATTTCCGCAACCCATATTGCTCAAATGCAAGCTTATGGCACAAATTTAGTAGCTGGTGTCAAGCCTGGTTATGGTGGACAAAAAATATATAATCTACCAGTATTTGATTTAGTAGAGGAGGCTGTTGCCAAATTTGGACAGATTGACACCACAATTATTTGTGTTCAACCTTATCAAGTTTTGGATGCAGCATTAGAAGCGATCGCCTCTAATATCCCCCAAATTATCATTACTACCGCTGGTGTTCCACCACTGGACATGGTACAACTTCTTCGCAAAACAGAAGCTTGTGAGACTTTGATTATTGGACCCAATAGTCCAGGAATCATCGTTCCGGGGAAAATTCTCCTGGGTATTCAACCTAGCGAATTTTATATTCCTGGTTCTGTGGGTATTGTTAGTCGTAGTAGTACCCTCACCTACGAAGTCGCCTGGGAATTAACAAAAGCGGGTTTAGGACAATCAATTAGTGTCAGTATTGGTAGTGATGCTATTGTTGGCTCTTCATTCCTCCAATGGTTACAAATTCTCGATGAAGACGAAACCACAGAAGCGATTGTTTTAATCGGACAACCTGGTGGGGGAAGCGAAGAAGCAGCAGCACAATATATTACAGAAACAATTGATAAACCTGTAATTGCCTATATTGCCGGTAGACACGCACCACCGACGCGAAATTGGCAACAAACAGGGACTTTAGCAACTGTAATTGGACGTTCTGCAACTTTTGGTACAGCAGAAAATAAATTAGCTGCTTTTAAGTCCGCAAAAATTCCCGTTGCTGATAGTCCCTCTCAAATTCCTGAATTACTGAAAAAAATGGCAACATCCTAGTTTTAACAGAAAAACCGTCAACGCTCTCCCTTGACGGTCTAACAGCTTACAATTCAGAGGGAACAGGGAACAGGAAAGGAATACAGAGATTTCTGTTTATAAGAAAATATCAATTACCAATTAGCGATCGCTGTGTTAGATTGGGCATACTTGATATATATTTTTCCTTTGACACGGCTGCCATTATGGTAATTACAAAAAGTAAACTGGTTTTGAGTGCTACAGTGGTAACGCTTTCTACAATTGCCGTTACCGGTTTGGGTATTCACTCAATTGGTAAGGCTTCATTTAAAGATAGTCACAAGGATTTGATAGATGAAGTATGGCAAATTATTTACTACCGATATGTAGATGGTACTTTTAATCAGGTGGATTGGCAAGCTGTACGCAAGGAATATTTAAGCAAGTCCTATACTGATGATAAAGCAGCCTACAAGTCTGTCCGGGAAATGCTGAAAAAGCTAGAAGACCCCTACACCCGGTTCATGAACCCAGAAGAATTCAAAAATATGCAAGTTGATACCTCTGGAGAACTTACAGGTATTGGTATCACCATCAGTCAAGATGCAAAAACAAAACAACTGATTGTTATCGCCCCAATTGAGGATACACCCGCATTTAAAGCCGGGATTTTAGCTAAAGATATTATTCTTGAGATTGATGGCAAAAGCACCAAAGGCATGGACACCAATGACGCGGTAGCCCTCATTCGTGGAGAATCAGGCAGCAAGGTGAAACTGACAATTTTGCGGAATGGTCAGAAAAAACAATTTAATATTCAACGAGCGCGGATTGAAATTCATCCCGTTCGCTTTTCGGAAAAGAAAACCCCAGCCGGAAATATTGGCTATATTCGCTTGAATCAATTCAGCGCCAATGCCAGCAAAGAAATGAAAAATGCTATTGAAAAGTTAGAGGCTAAAAAGGTTTCTGGTTATATTCTAGATTTACGTGGTAATCCCGGTGGACTGCTATACGCGAGTATCGAAATTGCTCAAATGTGGATAAATAAAGGCACAATTGTTTCTACTATTGACCGTCAAGGTACACAGGATAAACAAGTTGCCAATAGCACGGCTCTGACTGATAAACCTTTGATGATATTAGTAGATAAAGGTTCAGCTAGTGCTAGTGAAATTCTTTCTGGGGCATTGCAAGATAATAAACGGGCAACTTTAGTAGGAAATCAAACTTTTGGTAAGGGTCTAGTCCAGTCCGTACAACCTTTAAAATCTGGCGCTGGTTTGGCTGTAACTATTGCTAAATATCATACTCCCAGTGGGAAAGATATTAATAAACATGGTATTGATCCAGACGTGAAGGTAGAATTGACTGATGCCCAACGTCAAGATTTATGGTTAGGTGGAAAAGATAAATTAGCGACTCTTGAAGATCCCCAATTTGCTAAAGCTGTGGAATTATTGGGTAAACAATCTGCTGAAAATACCAAGACAATTAGGAAAAATTAATTGATTAAGTAGGTTGGCGTTGAAAATTGTTGTTATGAGTAGTGAGACAGAATTCATTACACAATGTCATTGCGTAAGCGTTGCGTGGCGTTAGCCATATGGAAGGAAGTGAAATGAAGCAATCGCCAGGGTTGTGATTGCTTCCCTTCCCTCGCAATGACTGTAAATATTTTTGTCCAATTATTTATTCTCGAATCCTCTTCCTACGTAGGAAAATATGGCTAACGCTAGTGTGTTAATTTTGTGTATTTTTGGAGGGATTGTCCAGAAAATTATTGGTGTTACCGTAGATTTCACCGAAAACATCTGTTTCAAGCACTTTCTCCTAAAAATATGCGACACATTTTGTGCATGAAGTCTTATGGGATAAGGGATTCAGAATTAACACACTAGGCTAACGCTACGCTTTCCTATCAGGAATCAAAGCGGATGCCTATAGTTACCCTGATAAATTGTTTCTTTTATTGCCTGATATTATGGCGATCGCATCGAATCATAGCACATATAGGTGATAAATCAATGCGATCGCTAATTATTTAGGCGTTGCTGATTATAGGGTATGAATTTTAGTCTTACGCAAAGGCGCAATTATACTTCGTGATCTCGAAGAGTAGACGCACTGAGGTAAGAGTTTTAAAGGTTCAATTTGGGGATTTCATACCTCAATATGGCTACGCCACGCAGGCTATCACCAAGCCAGTTTTACTCCTGACTCTATGACCTCTGCTGTATTATTTATACCGCCGTTGTGAATTGTTAAATCGGTATTCAGTCCCAACTTTAAGCTGATTGCCATTATAGCGGGGAGTCATCAACAAAGAAGAATCATAGGGATTGGGTAAATCAGGTGTCCGCAGATAGGGATCATTTAATGTTTGTTGAGCCATAGCATCAAGATAAAGTGTATTTACCAACTCAGCATCTTTAGCGATTTCATTGTCAGTAAAAGTAGTACCAAATTTTTCCCCAGGTCCAATTAAAGCATCTACTTTACGATTTAAACTGCCATTGTCATAAAAATTGGGATCATGGCGAAAATAAGCTCGTTCAAACATACTACTGGTTGTTCCAGTCTCAGCTTTAGCAACTGAAGGTAAGAAAAAATTGGTAGCGAGAAGTACCAGTACCCCACTCAAAACTGGAAATTTTATCCCCATATTATCAACTCCTCTATGTTTGGGTGAATCTTCTATTGATACTCAATTTGAAAACTCTCTTGAGTTTAAACCTTGGGTAACACAACTTTTATTTTAATCATTTGTAATGTCTTACAGAAGGAGTTCAGGAGGTAGGGGCGCAGGGCCTGCGCCCATTCAGGAGTTCAGGAGGAAGAAAGAAGAAAGAAGGAAGAAGGAAGAAGGAAAAAATTTCTCCCCCACTCCCCCTACTCCTGTCTCTTATGCACATCTGACGCTGC
>NZ_JADEWA010000272.1:0-7367 GCF_015207865.1 Dolichospermum sp. LEGE 00246 | reverse complement strand
TATTTATACAAAATTGTTAATTAAATTAACTGATTATAATTACTTAATTTAAAATCTTTCACAGTCAATAATTGACGCACTTCCTGACTCAATAAAGCCGCTAATTCTACTTCACCACCGTTATTTGTCTCAGTATTTACTAAAGCCGGATGAGAATAAATTTCTACCAATTCCGCTTCTATTTGTGGTATTAAATCTAGTAAATATTTTTCACTCATGTCACCAGTTTGTAACAATCCATAAACCCTGTCAGCAAATTTAATATTATTAGCTTTTAATAAACCTTCTCCATAACGGCGTAATTGTCCAAAAACAATAGACCAAACTATTTTAGTGAGTAAATTGCGTTGATCAATTTTGAGATTTTTTGTCAATTCTTCCGATGGTAAACGGATAAATTTAATCTGAAATTCCGCTGCAAATTCTGTTAAAATATTCAAAATTACAGGATGTACATGAAGGTGTAAATGTCCATCAACATGACTGAGATTTAAACCAGAATCGCGGAATTTTGCTAATTGGGCATATATTTCTAAGCGCAATTCGGCACGGGTAGCCTGATTAAATTGATAGTTTAATCCTGCTTGGGTGGGATTACTGGAAAAGTTACCCTGAGAGTCTACTAAATGGGGAATTTGCGAAGGTGGTAAAACTGATTTACCACAAACTAAAACTAGGTGTAAACCTACTGCTAAATGAGGATGATCTTTTGCCAGAGCGATCGCCTCTTGTGCAGCATCACCACTTACCATTAAACTAGTGCTAGTTAAAACGCCTTCCTCATGGGCTTGAATAATCGCCGCATTCACACCCTGGGAAAACCCGAAATCATCAGCATTAATAATTAAATAAGACATTGGTATATAGATAATTAGGATTAAAAATGTTAGAATCAGGATTGACAAGATTTAATTTAATTAATCCTGTTAATCCTTTAATCCTGGGTATCCTGATTCTGACGATTTACCTAGCTAAAGCTTGAGTCCGACGGTCTTTCAAATAACCAAAGAATTCCTTACCTTCCCGCAAGCGACGAACTAACATTTGTCTATCAGCCAGCATTTCCCGCACAATCGGAATAATCGCTTTTGGACGGAAGTAAAACTTGCGATACATTTTTTCAACCGAATCTTCAATTTCCGCACTCGAAAGACTGGGATATTGCAAAGTTGAAGTTTGAATACCGGAAGTTGAAACTAAAGACTCATTCGCAAACCAACCTTTTTCTCTGGCTTGTTCATACAACTCTGTACCAGGATAAGGTGCAGCAATAGAAACTTGAATTGTATGGGGACTCAACTCACAAGCGAAGCGAATTGTTTCCTCTACAGTTTCTGGAGTTTCTATTGGCAATCCGATAATAAAAGTACCATGTACAGTAATACCAAGTTTGTGGCAATTCTTCATAAATTCCCGTGCCACTTCTAGCTTAATACCTTTTTTGATATTATTGAGAACTTCTTGATTGCCAGATTCAAACCCTACTAATAACAATCTTAAACCGTTATCTCGTAAAGTTTTGAGAGTATCATAATCTAAATTTGCACGGGCATTGCAACTCCAAGTTAAATTGAGTCGTTTCATGTGTTTGCTAATTGCGATCGCTCGATGTTTATCAATGGTAAAAGTATCATCATCAAACATATACTCCCGCACCTTATCCCCAAAGAGAACCTTCGCCTCTTCCATTTCTCTGCCTACAGCATCAGGGCTTTTATGACGGTATAAATGTCCACCAATAGTTTGTGGCCACAAACAAAAAGTGCATTTGGCTGGACAACCCCGCCCAGTATAAAAAGAAATGTAAGGATGTTGCAAATAGCCAATAAAATACTTGCTAATATCCAAATCACGAGCGTAAACTGGCAACACACTGGGCATAGCATCCCAATCATGAATCAAAGGACGTTCCTCAGTTTGGTGGATATTTCCCAATTTATCCCGGTAACTCAAACCCTTGATTTCATCCCAAGGTTTTCCTTCTGCTAATTCCTTACAGGTATAATCAAACTCATTGCGACAAACAAAATCAATTACTGGATTTTCTCGCAAAGTTGCCTCTGGTAAAACCGCAACGTGCGCCCCCACAAAGCCAATTTGTACATTGGGGTTTTGAGCTTTGATTGTTTCTGCACACTTAACATCATTAGCCAACGATGGTGTACTGGTGTGCATAATTACCAATTCATAATCCTTGGCAATTTTCAACACATCATCCACAGTTTGCCCATGAGGAGGTGCATCAACTAACCTACTGCCAGGAACTAAAGCCGCTGGTTGTGCTAACCAAGTGGGATACCAAAAAGAAGTAATTTCTCGTTTTGCTTGGTATCGCGCCCCCGCACCACCATCAAAACCATCAAAAGAAGGTGGACTCAGAAATAAAGTAGTTTTCATGAATATCTCACACACACAAATTTTTTATTTTGGTAATGGGTAATGGGAATTTACTTCAACTCGCCTGTTCCCCGTTCCCTATTTCCTAACTAGCCTTAGCGTTCACACCCATGAGGTTTTCAATCAGGGAAACAACATCACTGCGACTGAGTTTTTCCTTACCACTAGCCAAAGCATCTAAAGTACCATGAGCCAAAGCCAAAGGAATTTGGCAAAATTGCAAAGCCGGTCCATTGGGCAGAGAGTTCGTATAGGCATCTGCTAAGATAAGATTACGACGGGCATATTCTTGGAGATTGTCATTATCCCAACCTGCTGGGTAAAAGTTGACCCCACGATTGAGGTCTTCACCATTGTTACGCAGAATATTGACCGCTTGCAAACCCCTACCAAATCCTATGGCTTGAGTGCGGTTGCTTTGAGTTCCATCATACCAGTTCCATAAATCTGAGAGTAACAAGCCCACAGCACCAGCCACCCCAAAGGTATAACGGTCTAGATCCGCTTCTGTTTCTATTTTCCAATTTTTATCTGCCCAATAAGCCATTCTATCAGCCATTGCCGCTGTTGCATCCCAAATTCGCGGAGCAATACTTTCAGGTGCTAATATTGACCATTCTCTAATCCGTAAACTAACTTCTTGTAAAGAATTTTCGTAACCTTTAAACCCTACAGAGAAAGCATCCAGCGAAAAACCATCTACTCCAGCTTGCAATGTGAGGCTAATATTCTGCAACAGGCGTTTTTTAGTCTCGTTATCCAAGTTTGGATCATCTTCAATTTGGTCAATGGCACGCATACACAAGTATGCTGATGCCACTGCTTCTTGTAATCCTGATGGTAAAATACTAATTGGGATATAAAAAGTTCTACTAGTGTCTTTAAGGATTTGCAACGCATCTCCACGTAAATCCATTTTGTTCACTCCTGTCTTGATTTTCACACCACACCTAATTTCCGACTTTTCGATAATACTAGATTTAGTCTTTATTAAACCTTAAAAAGCATAAACACTCTAGTATTCAATCTAGAAATACATAGTTAATAGTGTCATATTTAACACAATTTTCGAGCTTATCAGAAAAATGCCCAAAATCCTTAAAGGTGCGCCCCACTCAAGAGGACACACCTGTGATACTTCTACGCCGTGCAGGCTATCAAATAAGGTATGCAGGCTAAAGCCAGGATTTATTCTGCACTGAGATTCTGTGTATATTGTATAATGAATAGTTATCGAAAACAAACAAAGTTTAGTAACAAGATTAAATCAGTGCTAGTTCTAGAATACAAGGTTGGGCGATGCGTTGATTCATAAATCACGGTATAAATTCCGTACAAGAAACCAGAATTCAGCCATGCTGTTAAAGCACGGTTGGGATGAATGCTGGTCAGTTCAGGGGACAAGAAAAAACGGTTAACTTTTTTCCTTTAATCCTTGTTCTTGATCATTGTCAAATAATTCTAATAAACCAAATATCCCCACAAAAAATGTATAGGCTGCATATTTGATTGATGCTTGATTGCGAGCAGGTGCATAATAAGCAGCAATTAAGGCTTCGAGAAAATGAGCCAACAGCACAATATGAGTGATAATTAAAGCTGGAGTTAAGATACTCGGTAGTTGACTGTTAGTGATTGATGTTTGAATATTCCATAATTCTAAGCCTACTGCACTGGTTGTGAGTGTGATGGATATAATTTTGAAGATGGGGAATAGTTTTTGTTTAATATCTTTGAAGTTCATGTTGTTTATCATTATTTTGTTGCTATTTTTCCCAGATTAACCATAGACAAGAATAAATTACTGTTTACGCTCTAAAAATTTACACTTAATTAGCAATTCTCATATCATAATAGTTACAAATTAGGATGAAATCTTGAGAAATATAAATTGTGGAATTAAAGCATTATTCTAAATAATCCCTATGACAGACTCTGCTTCTGACAACACTCCTGAATTACTCTCTGTCACTGAAACTGCCAAATTACTGGTTGTAACCCGTCAACGAGTACACGACTTAATTAAAAATGGTCAGATTATAGCTCATAAACTTGGACGTTATTACTACATAGAACCGACTGAAATAGAGAGATACAAGAATCAGCCTAATGGAAAACCTTATCAACCTCGACGGACAAATTCTCAATCCAACTCTATTGACAAGTGACAATAGAGTGTATAGACTTAAGCTAGATTAATATAGTCAAGGTGAAATTAATGCTTCCTTTCCAATTGATTACTACTGATTTTGCAACTCAACAAAGATTGCAACAGGTTTACAAGAGTGAGTATGGAATTCTCTATCAGGGAGACTGCCTGAAACTTCTATCAGCATTACCTAATGAGTCTGTAGATATGGTATTTGCAGACCCACCTTTTAATCTTGGTAAAGAATATGGTCAAGGTGTAAACGATAATTTAGCAGCAGATAAGTATTTAATATGGTCGCAACAGTGGCTAAATGAAAGTATTCGAGTTCTGAAAAATGGTGGTAGTTTATTTGTATTTAACTTGCCTAAATGGTGTATAGAATATGGTGCATATTTGAATCAACAAGGAATGTGTTTTCGACATTGGATTGCTTGCAGAATGCCGAAAGCTTTTCCTCGAGGTAAAAAAATGTCCCCTGCTCACTATGGACTACTCTATTACACTAAAGGGGAACCAGCAGTTTTCAACAAAGTTTACACACCTATTCAGGTATGTCGGCATTGTGGTGGAGAAATTCGTGATTATGGTGGACATCGTAAAAAACTTAATGAAAAAGGTATTAACTTAATGGATGTTTGGGAAGCACCAGAAGATGTTTGGGAAGATACTTCTGATGCTGATTCTAGTGAAACTTTATGGACATTAACAGAGGAACTCTGGGCTGATATTCCACCAGTTCGTCATCGTCAGCATAAAAAAAGAGTTGCAAATCAACTTGCTCCTATTATGTTAGAGAGAATTATTGCAATGGCATCTAATCCAGGACAAATTGTAGTTGATCCATTTGGAGGTTCTGGTACTACATTTTATGCAGCGGAAAAACTAAAACGTTATTGGATTGGTTCAGAAATTGGGGATATAGATCCAGCAATAGCAAGATTAACTGATTTGGATAAAGGGATTATTGAAGAATGGGAATCAGCGAGGGGAAAAAAGAAATTTAAGCACCGCAAAACAACTACTGCACAACTTTCGATTCCTTTTTTAACATAAGAGTAATTTTATACTAATGCACGTCCATCTGTGCCTTTAGTAAGTGTTGGTACGTTGCTATCTAGATAATCATGTTCAATTACAAAGATTGCCAAAAATCCTTCTTTAATTTGAACTGCTTTCCAAACATCAAAATATGGTTCTAATTCTTCATAGTTACCAATTCTATCTGTTAAGTAAGGGTAAATTTTTCTGCTGGGGAGTACCAAAGCAGCACCTAGAAAAACACCACGTAGTAATCCGAGAACCATTTTATTAATTGCCCGATGACTTGAGGAAATATTACCAGTTTCCCACTCAAGAGCAAAAAGATAATTGTCAATCATTTTTGTTGCGTCTATCTTTCCCGGTGATTTAGTTGCATAGTTAATTGAAGTTTCCAATTTCCAGCCAAATTTATTCTTCAATGCAATCATGCAAGCTTCTTTAATTGGTTTGACACCATTACCATGTTTTGTGGGATTAATTGTAAAACTGGATGTACCAGGAGGATACACGATAAGAGAGATAGCATCACGAATTTCAGTACGAATAATAGACCAGTCATTTGACTCTTCAAAACTCCCAACACTTATTAAAGAAACTTCTTGAACAATTTTCATGTTAACTACTCACAACATATTTGACCACCTTACAGCAAAATTAGATAATTCATAAAAGCTTCTTTCCCCCCAAATGCCAAATCAAAACCAAACCCCCCTCATAGATGCCTTGAAAGCCTGTATAAACCGTCCTCACGCACCTTTTTACACCCCAGGACATAAACGCGGTGAGGGAATTTCGCCAATTTTAACAGATTTAATTGGTAAAGATGTCTTTCGGGCTGACTTAACGGAATTAGCAGAGTTAGATAATTTATTCAAACCAGAAAGCGTAATTCTCGCAGCCCAAGAACTCGCAGCAGAGGCTTTTGGGGCAGAGAAAACATGGTTTTTAGTTAATGGTTCTACCTGCGGAATTGAAGCCGCAATTCTCGCTACTTGTAGAATGAGAGATAAAATTATTCTGCCTAGAAATATCCATTCTTCTGTTATTTCTGGATTGATTCTTTCGGGGGCAATTCCTATTTTTATAAATCCTGAATATGATGAAGATTTAGATATTGCATACAGCATTACACCAGAATCATTAAAAGCAGCATTAATACAACATCCAGATACCAAAGCAGTGCTGATAGTTTATCCTACTTATCATGGTGTTTGTGGAGATTTGCCAGCATTTGTACACCTTACTCATCAATATAATATTCCCTTGATTGTGGACGAAGCACACGGCGCACATTTTCATTTTCACCCAGAATTACCCACATCAGCTTTAAGTGCAGGTGCAGATTTAACTGTCCAATCAATTCATAAAACATTGGGGGCAATGACACAGGCATCAATGTTACATATTCAAGGTAAAAGAATTGATATTGATAGGGTTAATAAAGCCTTACAATTAGTTCAATCTACAAGTCCTAGTTTTATTCTTTTAGCTTCTCTCGATGCTGCACGTCAGCAAATGGCAATACATGGAAAAAAGCTCATGTCTCAAACTTTGGAATTAGGGAAAGCAGCCAGAACTCAAATTAATCAAATTCCTGGTTTATCTACTCCCCTTTCTCAAAAAGAAAAATCACCGGGATTTATAGATTTAGATAAAACTAGATTAACAGTTAATATTAGTAAATTAGGATTTACTGGCTTTGCAGCCGAAGAAATTTTAGATGAGAAATTTAATGTAACTCCAGAATTTTCATCTTGGCAAAATATCACATTTATTA
>NZ_JADEWA010000028.1:0-24240 GCF_015207865.1 Dolichospermum sp. LEGE 00246 | reverse complement strand
ATCAAATATTTTTTACCCCACCCTAACCCTCCCCTTAGTAAGGGGAGGGAACTGGATTTTTATTGTTACCCCCCTTTATAAGGGGAAAGGGGGGTAACAATGTGATGAAAATTACGGGATACGACTTTTCAAACATCCTCTTAATAAATGCAATTTTTCAACCCACCTTCCGCACCCCCTGGTGTTACAATCGGTAATTATGGCTAACGCCACGCTCCGCTATCGGATTTTTGAATACCTTAGAGGACAGTTTTTATGCAGAATTTGGGAAATTTCAGATAGCGATAGCGAAGCGCTGCTGCAAGCAGTTCGCCAATCCCAAATCCCCAAACGACCAATTTTCGTTATATGACAGTTTAGGGTGCGGAATGTGGGTTCTAAGTGAGAAAAAAGCTAAATTATGGTATTATTTGAACAGCTAGAGAGCGGGTTAGCATTTTTCGTGACTTTGCTCAAATTCTTACTAGAATTAATTTCTGTCTTTTGTATTTTATTGGGTGTATTAAAAACCGGAAAAATAGCGATTACTCGAAACCATAATTATGGTCAAAACCGATTTCTGCAAATCCGGCTCAACTTTGGAATTTGGCTAGTGCTGGCATTAGAGTTTCAATTAGGAGCAGATATTCTTTCTACAACCTACCATTCAACCTTTGAGTCTCTAGGAAAACTAGGAATAGTTGCCTTAATTAGAACTTTCCTTAATTATTTTCTGAGTCAAGAACTCAATAAACAACAATAAAAGTAATTATTCAGAAGTAATTTACAGGCACATCTTACCACAATGAGTCAGCCACCCATAAACCCAGAAACACCTGAACAGTTGTCTACCAATGATTTAGCAGCAGATAGAACAGAACTAGCTAAATACCGCAGTCGGGCAGCCGCAGATCGCACATTAATGGCGTGGATACGCACCTGTCTTTCCTTAATTGGTTTTGGTTTTGGTATTCCCACTATCGTTAGGGCGATCGAAAATACTCACATTAGTCATCATCTTAACCCAGTCAGATTTTCAGTGATTGTGGGACTGTCTTTTATTGTGACAGGAATGTTGGGAATGGTTTTAGGCTTGAGAGAACACCGTCAGTTACTTAAACAAATTCAAAATAATCGCTATACCTACGAAACCTCTCACAGTGTGGAAATTATCGGAGTGGCTTTACTGGTAATTGGCTTAGTTAGTTTTATTGGTGTACTAATTCGGGCAATAAATTTATAAAGATTTAGGGTGCAATTAGCTGTAAGTTAGGAAAATAGGTTCTCGCTTTGCATCTCTAGTTAGTAAGGGAATTTGTCGGATGACTGCATGAGCTCCAATATAAAGATCTGGTAGAGGGGAACGGCGATCGCCTTTACTCTGACGATATTGCTGAAATGCTTTACCTGCAAGAAAAGCAGCTTCCCAAGGTAAGGGTTCGCGCTGAAAGAAGTTTGGGGGGATGACGCTATCAAGTTCGTCTAGTTGGACAAAACCAATAGAGACTTCTGCATAGATGATGGGGTTGATGAGGAGATTTCCTCTACTTTCACATTCTATGAGGTGCAGGGATGACCATTCAAACCAATTTGGGTCTTCGGTAATAATATCGAGAATAATATTGCTATCAACTAAAATATCAGTCACAAGTGGAGCGAGTGATTTCCATAATTTCGTCAGTGGTTAGATGGGTGGTGGCTTTTCCTCGCATAAGATTGATTAAAGTCTCCTCTCTGGTGGGACTATTTTTTTTCTGAAGTTGTAATTTATTCCCCATAATTTTTAACTCAACCTCAGTACCCGGTAAAAATCCTAGCTCTTCTTGAATATCCAGTGGGATTGTAATGCTTCCATCTTTGGTTATTTGCATTTTTATTGCTCCTGATTTAATCCTGTAATTCCTTGTTCTGATTAAACTAAACTAATCTTTTTGGGAGTATAAGACACAAATTGTCTCTTGCTTTTCTTTTCTTGTGCTTTTAAATCTTGATAAATTGCCTTTAAATCGTAGTTAAATTGTTGAGAATGTGCTTCCATCGTTTGACGAATTTCTTCCACAATTGGATCTTCCCACATAAATTTTACCTCTCTATAAGTTATTCAGGATTACAAATGATTACAGGTTCATAGCCTCTAGAAAGTTATGTGGGACTCTATTCTAAATGGTCATCCTTGGGTTAAAAAATTAGAAACCGACATTTAGATTATCTGTATCCTTAGTAAGTAAGTTTAATACTTCTTCTAAAGACAAGCCTAGAAGTGATGACAGACTTCTCATAGTTGAAGAACGGATTGGTGGGTCTTTTTCTGCAATCAAAGTTAAAATTTCTTCTGCTGAAATACCAGCGCATAGAAAATAATCTCTTCCTTTTTCTATCAAAGTATTCCAGATAAGTGATCGCAAACTATTTGCACTCTCTTTATCATCTGTTATTTTACCTTTATGGCTCATATAAAGGTCTTCTTCGGATATATTGTTCTGCGGTAGTGAAAAATCTAAACTGGGCTTCACGGGTTCAACAATTTTAGTAGTGTGTCGCAGATTATGATATTCCGCCACTACGTTCTCACCTAATGCTTTTAACTCAGCAAAACTATGTTCCTGAGTAAAGCAGCAAATAAATTGCAAATTATAATCCTGAACGGTAGCAGCGGCTTTAGATTTAATCCAAGGATTGCCAGTATGGACTAGATGATTCACAGCTTCGCGTGTTATGGGCATTTCAGGATCTCGAACGTCGTCACAGCCATATAAGTCACGTAACATCTTCATGAACAGATCATAAGATAGTCCATGAGAGTCAGGGTATAAGTTACGTTCAGCAATTATTTTAGTCCATTTTTCCCTAGCTTCTGCATAGGCATGATTGGACAGCTTGCTTTGTCTTAGTCTGTGAGGTTGTCCAGGTTTATTAGGTGTTGGACTGGGATGTACCAATACTTCTTTTGAAACAGGAATATATGGTTTTTTTATTATTTTGACTAATAACTCACCAAATTCTGTTTCTTTTGGTTGGTCTGTGGTCATTGTATTTTACTCCAATTAGGTGATTTGTTTCAATGGGTGATTGTCTTACTTGATGCGTTGGTCTGTAGTCAAACCTTCCCTCGGAGGTGGTCTATCAGTTGTAAAAAACAGGATTTCCCAAAATCTCTAAGTTCATCAGAATTAAAGCTACCTTGAGATCCATTGGTTGCCATAACCACACATGAACCAAACATTTTAGGCTGTTTTAACCCCTCCTCTAGAGGATAACATATGTTATTAAAATTTTCAAAGAAATAAGAAAAAAATATTTTACTAGACAAAATGGCTAGGCTAATACAGTCTGCATCTCCAGTACCATCAGTGTCTGACGAAAAAAAAGAATCAGTGATTTTAGTGATTCCTGAGTTAAAAAAAGTGGGATTATGTTTTAGCTGATCATCCTTGGATAATTAGAGAGGAATCTGAATCAAAACCGACATTTCAGCTATCCGTATCCTCATATAGCAGTTTTATGAACTCTAAGGAATATTCTTTATCGGAGAGTTTGCTTTTCTGTAATCTATAGCCAAATGCTGGTTTTTCGTGTATAAGCAGGTCTTTTGATTCAGGGATACAAGGATTCTTAATTATCTTGATTAGAATATCCCCAAACTCAGTATTAGTCCTAGGCTGGTCTTCTGAAAGCATTTTGTATAGTTGGGCTATCTTAGGTTATGTAATTTCATTTTACACATGAGCTGTTCGTTTGTCAACTATTTTGAGTAAAACAAATTCTAGCTGAGTTAATTGAGTGATGTTTTTCATAACTAAATAGCCCTTTTTGCCAAAAACCCTCTCTATTTCTTCTCTCTCTGTGTTCTCTGTGCCTCTGTGGTTCGTTTGTTCATTTATTGAGATGGGATAATTTATTTACTGGAAGTCCCTTAATTAGTTTTCTCAGTATGGTAATTCAGTCCATGAATTTATAAATTACCCCCTCCTAAAGAGGATATAGAACTTCAGGGTTTTTGTTAAAAATTAAATATTCTCAAGAGTTTAGATTTATGTCTCTGCGTGAATACAAACCTGGAACTACCTTCCCTGGAGTCATCGGTAGGACAGTTGATAAATCCAGTCCAGCTTGGCCAGAACCATTGCGAGCAAAAGAAAATACACCAAACGTCCTATTTATCGTTTTTGATGATACAGGATTTGGACAATTTGGCAGTTACGGAAGTCCCATCAAAACACCCAACCTAGACACATTAGCCGCGAATGGATTGCGCTACAATAATCTCCACACAACGGCACTGTGTTCTCCCACCCGTTCTTGTTTGCTGACTGGGCGCAATCACCATTCTAACGCCATGTCCTGCATTACAGAAGGGTCTACGGGTTATCCCGGAGGTAATGGAAATATTCCCTTTGAAAATGGCTTTCTCTCAGAGATATTACTCCAGAAGGGTTATAACACTTATGCGTTAGGAAAATGGCATTTAACCCCCTCAGACCAACTTTCAGCCGCAGGACCTTATGATCGCTGGCCTCTGGGTCGTGGTTTTGAGCGTTTTTATGGCTTTTTGGGCGGAGAAACCCACCAATATTATCCAGATTTGGTTTATGATAACCACACCGTTAAGCCAGAAAAGACCCCCGCAGAAGGCTATCATTTAACCGAAGATTTAGCAGACAAAGCCATTAGCTTTATCGCTGATGCCAAGCAGGTTGCCCCAAATAAGCCGTTTTTCATGTATTTCTGTCCGGGAGCAATGCACGCCCCTCATCATGTCCCCAAAGAATGGGCTGATGCCTACGCTGGACAGTTTGATGATGGTTGGGAAGCCTACAGAGAAAAGGTTTTTGCCCGTCAGCAGGAAATGGGGATTGTTCCCGCAGATGCCGAACTTTCTCGCCATGATCCCGATGTTCCTCACTGGGATACTCTCCCAGCCGCCGAAAAACGGCTTTATGCCCGGATGATGGAAGTATATGCTGGTTTTTTAACCCATACTGACTACCATATCGGTCGTTTACTGGATTTCCTCAAATCTATCGGTGAGTTCGAGAATACTGTAATTATGGTGATCTCGGACAATGGCGCAAGTTCGGAAGGGGGTCCGACTGGTTCAGTAAATGAGAACCTGTTTTTTAACAATGTGCCAGAATCCCTAGAGGAAAATCTCAAAGCATTAGATAAATTAGGTAGTGCCGAAACCTTTAACCATTATGCTTGGGGCTGGACTTGGGCAGGGAATACACCTTTTCGGCGGTGGAAACGGGAAACCTATCGAGGGGGAATTAGTGACCCTTTAATTGTGCATTGGAGTCAGGGTATTGAGGCTAAAGGGGAAATTCGGACTCAGTACGCTCATGCTATTGACCTTGTGCCAACAGTGCTGGAATTACTGGAAATTGAACCACCGACAACCATTAAGGGTGTGACTCAATCTGCCATTGAAGGTGTCAGTTTTGCCCATACTTTTAATCATAGTAACGCCCCTACTAAGCACCTGACCCAGTATTTCGAGATGATGGGACATCGTTCTCTTTACTATGATGGTTGGCGGGCGGTTTGTCCTTGGCCGGGTCCTTCATTTACAGAAGCGGGGCGGTTTTTTGGTGAGGCGATTTCGGCGGAAACTCTAACGGATTTGGATACTCATCATTGGGAACTGTATCACGTCGCTTCAGATTTTGCGGAAAATCACAATATTGCGGCTGCTAATCGCCCTAAGTTGATTGAGATGATTGCTACTTGGTATGTAGAGGCTGGTAAGTATAATGTATTGCCTGTGGATGGACGTGGCACGCAACGACTGGCGGAAGAACGCCCGCAAATTACGGTCAATCGTAGCCGCTATGTTTATTATCCTGATACTCAAGCGATTCCCGCCGGTAGTGCGGTAAGGGTGTTAAATCGTCCCCACAGTATTACGGCTGATGTGGAGATTCCCCCAGGTGGCGCAGAAGGGATATTACTGGCTCATGGGGGAAATGATAGTGGCTATTCTTTCTATGTACAAAATGGCAAACTGCACTGGGTTCATAATTATGTGGGGCGATCGCTCTATCATGTTGAATCTGGGTCATCTGTGCCGGTAGGTCGTCATCAGTTGCGCTTTGAGTTTAAAGTTACGGGACAACCAGATTTAGCCAAGGGAAAAGGAACGCCAGGACGCGGCCAATTGTATATTGATGAGAAATTGGTCGGGCAGATTGATGTGCCTGTAACTACTCCTTTAGCATTAGGTTTGACCAGTGGTGTCACCTGCGGAATTGCCCCTGGTGCGCCTGTTACGCCGGATTATGAGCCGCCTTTTAAGTTTACGGGTAAGATTTATAGTGTGATGGTGGATGTCAGTGGCGATTTGATTCAAGATCGGGAAGCTGAAATGCGGACTATTATGGCACGACAGTAAGGATAAATACTTTTTAGGGTGAGTGATCTCACTTATCATTAAATGTAGGGGCGCAGGGTCTGCGCCCTAGATTGTATTGCATCCTAGCGATAACCGCTAAGTAATTGGACAAAAATATTTACAGTCATTGCGAGGGAAGGGAAGCAATCACAACCCTGGCGATTGCTTCATTTCACTTCGTTCCCTATGGCTAACGCCACGCTGCGCTAATGCAATAGCATTATGTAACTAATTCTGTCTCACTACTTATAAGTAGGTGAACACAATAAAACCAAACTGTGTAAAGAAACGTAAAATCGCTGAAAACTTCTTTACGCTTGCCTCTTGCCTTGCTATAACGACAATTTTCAACGCCAACCTACTTAATTGTCGCAACCTGCCCAATTAAGCTGCTATATCCTGTGAATACAAATACTGCTGAAATCCTATAAATACTTCACTGATATTAGCAACGCTACCTAATTCTTTAATAGCATCATGAACAGTATGATATTTCAACTCTAATAGTTGGGGTAATTTAGATCGATCAAGTTCTTCTACTCCATCTTTGATATATTGATCTAACACAAAATCCAGAAATTTCTGTTGTTTACCTACATATTTAGAGAAAATTAACGATTTATGAGCCAAAACCCTTTCCCGACGGCTAATAGGCACAGAAGCATAAGCAATATAAGCTAAAACATCATATAAATCACTTCTTTCAGCATTAATTAAACAGCTAATTTGTGTGAGTTGTTCTGAATCATAACCCTTTTCTGATAATCCTGCTAATAGTGCTTTTCTTGTATCTGGACGACTCCAAATAGTTCTTAATTCATTTTCATTTTTAAACAGTTCGGGAATTTCACCAAAGAGCTTTTCTATAAATTCTGCGGCGGTTATGGGTTTACCGTCTACACTCCAAAAGCTGGTAGATATTTGATGTTGAATAGTTCTTTCTTTACCATCTGCTAATTTAACTTTAATTATTTTAGGTGTGGTATCTTCTATTTTTTCGCTTCTCTCTTCTGGGTTATTATCATCTGTATTTGGTGATAATTCCCGTGCTTTTCGGTTGGTAACTTTTACAGGTTCTTGGGGTTCACCATCCCATTCTGGATCATTAAAATGTTCGTAGGCTTTAACAAAATCATAAATAGTAAAATAATCTTTCCCATCATATAACCGAGTACCACGACCAATGATTTGTTTAAATTCAATCATGGAATTGATGGGACGCATTAGGACTATATTCCGCACATTGCGAGCATCAACCCCGGTAGAAAGTTTTTGCGAAGTTGTTAAAATAGTAGGAATATTTTTTTCATTATCTTGAAACGTTTTCAGGTGTTGTTCTCCTAATTTGCCATCATTGGCTGTAACTCGATGACAGTAATTAGGATTATTACTAATCTTGATTTGATTGATTAAATTTCTTACCGCTAGGGCATGATCTTGGTTAGCACAAAATACAAGAGTTTTTTGATTTTGATCTATTTCCTCCATAAACAGTTGCACTCGATAGCGTTCCCGTTCTTCAATTTCAATAATGCGATTAAAATCGGTTTCCGTATAGGTTTTTTCATCATCTATTGCCCCTGCTAGTACATCATCATCAGGGCTGTAAATATATTCATCTAAAGTAGTTTCTATTTCCCTCACTTTAAAGGGAGTTAAAAAACCATCATTAATCCCATCTTTCAGGGCATAAGTATAAACTGGCTCACCAAAATAAGCGTAGGTATCAGCATTGTTTTGACGTTTGGGTGTGGCAGTTAGTCCTAATTGTACCGCCGGGGAAAAGTATTCTAAAATTCCTCGCCAGGTGCTTTCGTCACTTGCTCCCCCTCGGTGACATTCATCAATAATAATAAAGTCAAAAAAGTTGGGGGGATAGTCGTTAAATTTGGGAGTGGGTTTACCTTCTTCATCTTTTCCTGTCATGAAGGTTTGGAAAATTGTAAAAAAGATGCTGCCATTTTTGGGAACTCGACCCCGTTTTTTGATGGTTTCCGGATCTATGCGAACTAGGGCATCATCAGCAAAGGCAGAAAAGGCGTTAAAGGCTTGGTCTGCGAGAATATTACGATCTGCTAAAAATAGTATTCTGGGGCGGCGTGTGGGGTTATAGCTCAAGTTCCATCGGCTTTGGAAGAGTTTCCAGGCCAGTTGGAAAGCAATAAAGGTTTTACCTGTACCTGTGGCCATGGTTAATAAAATTCGGTTTTGTCCTTGGCCAATCGCCTCTAAAACATATTTGATAGCATTATGTTGATAGTATCGGGCTTCCCACGTACCGCTTTTATCTTCAAAGGGAATAGTTACAAAAAGATCGCTCCATTCTTGTTCTTGTTCCCTGAGCGAAGTCGCAGGGAAGGTGGTTTCCCATAGTTCATGGGGTGTGGGATATTGATTTATATAACCTTCTTTTCCGGTGTGCATATCTACTTGATAAATGCTCACACCATTGGTAGAATATGCAAAGCGAGTTTTTAATTTTTCGGCGTATTTTTTCGCCTGTGCTAAACCTTCCGTATCGGGTAAATCGCGTTTTTTAGCCTCAATAACAGCGAGTTTTTCACCACGATAAACTAATACATAATCGGCAATGTCTGCTTTTGCCCGTTTACCGTTGCCAATTAAGCGTCCAGGGGCGATGACTTCTCGACGGATGCGGCTATTTTCAATTACTCCCCAACCAGCAGCAGTTAAGGCGGGATCAATTAATTCGGCGCGGGTTTCTGCTTCGTTCATTCCCATTGTTAGAATTCCTCTTCTGGTAAGGGTTCAAAAAATGCCTCACCAAGTTTTCCTTTTAATAACCCAGGGGTACGCGATTCGACTTCGCTCATTGTGAGAGATTGGGCAGTTTCTCGATTTAAACCTAAGCGAAAGTAGTGAATTAGATCATAAATTTCTGCTAATTTATCTTCAGGAATGTCTCGCAGTTCTTGGATAATTTTATCAATCAACATAAATTAAATTTTGGGAAATTTTAGGTTAGTGGTTAATCATCAATAAGTTGTGCTGTATTTATTATGGCTGATCTTGAGAATATGGCAATCTACGACGGGCAGAGGCGATCGCTTCTTGTAGTTTAGCTTGTAACAACTCTTTCGGTGGTAATACTGTGAGATATTCGGCAACGTGAATACCGCTTTTATCTAGTTCTAGTAATTCGATTTGCTCTTGTTTTTTACCTGCACATAAAATAATCCCTAGCGGTGGCTGTTCGTCAGGTTCTTGATCATATTTAGCCAGCCAACGCAGATAAAGTTCCATTTGTCCTTTATATTCGGCTTGGAAGTTACCTAGTTTCAAATCAATGGCTACAAGGCGTTTGAGTTTACGGTTATAAAATAGTAAGTCTATATAAAAATCATCGTTGTCTATTTGTAGGCGTTTTTGACGAGCAACAAAGGTAAATCCTGCACCTAGTTCTAGTAAAAATTGCTCAATTTCTCTGAGGATGGCATCTTCTAAATCTTTTTCCAGATAGCGATCGCGTAAATTCAAAAAATCTAAAATATAAGGGTCTTTTAGTACAATATCCGGTGATACCTGTTGAATTTGGCGCAGTTGCTCTAAATCATTGCGGATGGTTTCTTCAGGTTTGCGGGATAGGGCGGTGCGCTCGAATAGCATGGAGTTAATACGTTCTTGCAGTTGGCGGACACTCCATTTTTCAAGCTGGGCAATTTCAATATAAAATTCTCGTTTTAGGGGATCATCAATATACATTAAAGTTTTGATATGTGTCCAACTTAATTCTCTCCGCAGTGTGGAGACAATCTGATCATCTGGAAAAGTTTCCGCAAAATGTAGACAATGCCGCAATTGTTTTTCGCTCCAACCTTTACCATAGATTTGAGTTAGTTGTTGAGATAAAGAAATAATGATTTGTTTGCCATATTCAGCGCGTTGACCTTGTAAAACTTCGGTGTGGATGCGTTTACCAACTTGCCAATATAACAGGGTTATTTCTGCATTTATGGCAATGGCGGCGCGTTGTTTTGCTGTGTCAATCAGTTGCCGAATTTCTTGAAATAAGAGATCGTTTGGTTGCGTTAAATCATCACTCATAGGAACAGTTGACAGTTGATAGTAGTTGAGTAAATTGAATTTAATTTGTAGTTTTAGTTTGGATTATCTTCTATTTGATTTTCTTGTTCATATTTGGCGATCGCTTCTTGTAGTTTAGCTTGTAACAACTCTTTAGGTGGTAACACGGTCAGGTATGAGGCAACATGAATACCACTTTGATCTAGTTCTAGTAATTAGATTTGCTCTAAAACACTTTTTTGTTGATTTTGCAAGGGTTTCAGGAATTGAGAGTTGCTGATCTCGATTTGCTCTAAAACACTTTTTTGTTGATTTCGCAAAGGTTTCAAGATTTGCGAGTTGCTGATCTCGATTTGCTCTAAAACACTTTTTTAAGATAATCATGCTGCTGTTTCCTCCATTGCAGTTATACCTTTATCTGCTGTTAATTCCCCTGTAAAGGCTTTTTGTAGGATGGATTGTTTTAGTTCTTTTAATGCAGCGATTTTTTGGCGGTAGATATTTTCAAGGCGTTGGGTTACACATCCTCTAACTTCTTCTCTTCCCAACCTTCACCTTTTTGACTAAAAATAGAATTTAGATAACTTTCAAATAGTTCCCGTGCATTGCTGAGGTTTTTTTCAGTGTTGCTTATTGCTCTATCAATTCCCTCAAACGCCTCATCCAATATCGCCACAATCCGCTTTTGTTCAGGAAGTGGGGGAAGTGGAAAATCAAACTCAAATACAGCAGTCATATTGGCTCTAGGCATTCTTGCACCAGTGCAAGTTTTATTGATATTATTTACAGTTGAATCCATTAATAACCAATATAGAAGAAAATTTTTATTGAGACATTCACTAGGTTTAATTGGGAAAATTTCAGTTGAGCAATGTCCTTGAAAATTTGGTGCTAATACTTTATTTAGATATGGTCTAAGCCTTCCATATAATATATGATTATGATTGAATCTAAATGTTGAACTTTTTACAGTTTGTGGTTGATATGAACCAATAAATTTAGCAGTATTAGATTCAATATTTTCCATACCAACATAAGGTAAATTATTATAAATACCCTGATTCTTTTCTATTTCACAAATATCACAAAGTTTTTTAATCTCCCAACCCACTGGCAACCGTCCACTATTAACTATCAATTCCATCTCTTCACTACTCATCATTACTACCCTCCTGCCATAATCTTAACCGTTCAGCAATCTCTTCAGGACTAGGCAACTGCTCACGATAAGCATCAGGCAACTGCGGTACAATCGTATAAGTCGCCACTCCAATCGGACGGGATGCCGTTCGTAAAGCATATTCCACCACCGTTTTATTTTTATAGCGACAAATAATCATTCCTATCGGCGGATTTTCACCCTCCATCTTTTCTTGACAATCCAAAGCCTCCAGATAAAATTCCATTTTGCCCTTATGTTCCGGCTTAAAATCACCTATTTTCAACTCAATTGCCACCAAACAGCGTAACCGACGATGAAATAATAGCAGATCAATAAAGTATTCCTGACCACCCACCTCCAGCCGATATTGATTACCAATAAACGCAAACGCACCCCCCAATTCAGACAGAAACCCCCGTAAATTCTGCACCAAAGACTGCTCTAAATCCCGTTCTGAATGTTGTTCCGCCAAATCCAGAAAATCAAAGGTATAGTTATCTTTAACCGCCAGCACCGCCTGTGCCTTGATATCATCGGTTACAGTGGCATCAAAATTAGTTTGATTCAGTAAATATTTCTCATAACTCTTATTATCTACTTGATGTTTAAGCACCGCCGTTGTCCAGCCATAACGAGCCGTAGCCCGGAGATAAAATTCCCGCTCCAAATCATCTTTACAACGACCAAAAATCACTAGATTCTTTGTCCAGCTAATTTCTCCAATCAATAATTGGAGATTTGGCTTATCCACATATTCACAGTAAAACTGGCGCATTAACCAGAGATTATTTGCCGAAAACCCATTACGTCCTGGAAACTCACTTTGTAAATCTCGCGCTAGAGTTTCCACCACAGACTTACCCCAGCCCAGGGTTTCCTGCTTGTGATGAATTAACTCGCCAATTTCCCAATATAGCCGCACTAATTCCCGATTTACACTGCGTAAAGCTGCCAATTGGCGATCTAAATCTTAACTCGTCAACATATTCCAGCGCATCTCGCAAACTATAACCACTTTGAAACCTATTTTTAATCTCGCTAAAAATCTCGCCAATCTTATATTCTATCGTATCTGGACTAGTCGCCCGTTCCTTAAAACCCTGTAAATATGGAAATAACTTGCGGTTGACATAATCAATCAAATCATCACCAGTCAGCGCATGATTTTGATCTAATTTACCATCTTGATCTTTTGGTGCAGCCCAAACAGACCAACGATGGGTTTCATCAATGATAAACTGATATGATTCCCCCGTTAACTCCGCTTTTTCTGCCTTTTCCTGCTCCAAATCATCCAAATACTTCAAAAACAGCAGCCAAGAAGTTTGCTCAGTGTAATCTAATTCTGTAGTACAACCTGCCTCTTTCCAGAGAACATCATCAATATTCTTAAAAGTTTGCTCAAACATTTAGCTTTATTCTAGAATTTTTATTATTAATAGCTGGACTTAAATTTTACACCTACAAGGTTAAATAAATTATTGTCAGTAGTGAGACAGAATTAATTACACAATGTCATTGCGTAAGCTTTGCGTGGCGTTAGCCATATGGAACGAAGTGAAATCCAGCAATCGCCAGGGTTGTGATTGCTTCCCTTCCCTCGCAATGACTGTAAATATTTTTGTCCAATTACTTAGAGGATGTTTTAAAAGTGGTATTCCCTAATTTTCATCACATTGCTACCACCCTTTACAAGGGGAAAGGGGGGAAACAATAAAAATCCAGTTCCCTCCCCTTTACAACTACGGTGTACACACAAGTCTTGAAATCATACCTAACGCTTGGTTTTGCCACTCCAAATCCCAATTTTATAGAGAGATGGAGGTTTGAGTTTCGCAAAATATCAGGCATTTTAGGGGCTAAAAATCGGGATGACTGGATTCGAACCAGCGGCCCCTTCGTCCCGAACGAAGTGCGCTACCAAGCTGCGCCACATCCCGGCACAAAAGCGGAAAATACGGTCTTGGGGAGATCCCAAGTAGAGCAATTTTCCAAAAAGATGGCAGTATAAATCCACAATACCACAATTAGTAACAAAATAACAAATTTTTTCTCTTCTACAAAGGTCTTTGCTTGCTACCATAAGATTTGTATAACTAAAATGGTAAAAGTAGACTGTGACTGTAAAACCAGACTGGTTGAGAGTGAAAGCACCTCAATGGGAGCGTGTTGGTAACGTTAAAGAGATTTTACGGGATTTAGCCCTGAATACTGTTTGCGAAGAAGCTTCCTGTCCCAATATTGGGGAATGCTTTAACGCGGGTACTGCCACATTTTTGATTATGGGTCCAGCTTGCACCAGGGCTTGTCCTTATTGTGACATTGACTTTGAAAAGAAACCCCAAGCATTAGATCCCACCGAACCCACAAGACTAGCGAAAGCAGTGGAACGGATGCAGCTTAATCACGTCGTGATTACTTCCGTCAACCGAGATGATTTACCAGATGGTGGTGCATCTCAGTTTGTCCACTGTATTAATGCTATTCATGAAATTTCGCCTCATACTACTATTGAAGTATTAATTCCCGATTTATGCGGTAATTGGCAAGCTTTAGAAATAATTCTGCAAGGGAAACCAGAAGTAATTAACCACAATACAGAAACCATTTCTCGCTTGTATCGCCGTGTGCGTCCCCAAGGAAATTATGAGCGGACAATGGAATTATTACAACGTTCTCGCCAAATTTCTCCCAGCACTTACACTAAATCTGGTATCATGGTCGGCTTGGGTGAAACAGATGCGGAAATTCGCCAAGTTATGGAAGATCTACGAAAAGTGGATTGTGATATTTTGACAATTGGGCAATATCTCCAACCCAGTCAAAAACACTTACAAGTATCTAACTTCGTAACACCAGAACAATTTGCAGCATGGCAAACTTTTGGCGAAGAACTAGGATTTTTACAAGTTGTTTCTTCACCATTGACAAGAAGCTCCTATCATGCAGAGCAGGTCAGAGAATTAATGAAACGTTACCCCAGATAGTCAGTTGTCAGTTGTTATTTTACCCTAATGACCAATTCCAAAATCCAAAATTTAAAATCTGTCGTTATTCTTGGTGGGGGTGCTTGGGGTAAAGCCCTGGCTAAATTAGCAGCAATTAATGGTAATCAGGTGCATTTATGGTCACGTTCTGACTGCCAACCTCTAGAAAAAGTATTAGAGGATAAAAATGCTCAAGTAATCTTGTCGGCTATTTCCATGAAAGGGGTGAGAGATGTGGCTTCTAGGGTGCAGGGTTTGCCCCTATCACCACAGACAATCTTTGTCACCGCAACAAAGGGACTAGAACCACACACTACATACACACCTTCGCAAATTTGGCAAGCAGCTTTTCCTGATCATCCAGTGGTGGTTTTATCAGGTCCGAATTTGTCACAGGAAATTGCCCAGGAATTACCAGCAGCAACGGTAGTAGCCAGTAAAAATACCAATGCCGCCCAAACCGTCCAAATAGTATTTTCTTCCAGTCGCTTTCGTGTTTATACTAATCCTGACCCTGTGGGCGTAGAATTAGGGGGAACACTGAAAAATGTGATAGCGATCGCCGCAGGTGTATGTGATGGGTTACACTTAGGAACGAATGCCAAAGCTGCCTTAGTCACTCGTGGCTTAACCGAAATGGTACGAATAGGTCAGAGTTTAGGCGCAAAAACGGAAACATTTTATGGCTTATCCGGTCTAGGGGACTTATTAGCAACCTGCAACAGCCCGTTAAGTCGCAATTATCAAGTTGGTTATCAATTAGCAAATGGAAAAACGTTGCAAGGGGTTATGGCAAATCTTCCAGGCACAGCCGAAGGTGTGAACACTTGTCGGGTATTAATGGAAATCGCCCAACAACAAGGCATTGCTATTCCCATTACCGAGCAAGTTTACCAACTGCTGGAAGGAGAAGTTACACCAAGACTTGCATTAGATAAACTGATGTTACGAGACATCAAGCCCGAATTTGATAATTTTCCTACAGAACAAATATGGTAAATAGGGGGAGAAATGCTGATAGTGTAAGGTGTGCAATTGAAATTAAACGATTACCGCAAAATCCCTGGAAGAAATTTATCAAATTGTCAGGAAATTACTTTTTGAGTGATGTAAATATGACTATGTAGTTTATAAACATCATTACAACTAAATGTATGTTAATGAACAGTTAAAAAAATAACCGTCAATATCTTTAAACATGGTAATATTGACTAGGTAACTCCTAATGGAAACTCTGACTGAAGATTTGCAGAGCTATTTATTCAATTACACAACTACTAGTAACGAACAACTGATTAAGAATGTATTTTTCCAACCTAGTACACTGTGGTGAAAATAACTATCCAGTTAAAACAGTCCAAAAGCTGATAAATTAAGTTTTCTTCTCTTCGACATCTTTGGACTAGTACAAAGTTTTGCAAAGAATTGTACACTGAAGCCCAAACTATGTTATTTCATGACGAAATTACGGAATAGCAACAGTTGATTAGCTGACCGTAATTTTAGCTGACCGTAATCTATTGTTAACTGGAGCCATTTGAGACATCATGCCAGCAACATCTTTTTATAAAAATGCCGCCCAGGAAGGGCAAAATCCTAGTTCACCCTTGGATATTGAAATCAATAATGATGATTTGCCAGATTTAGATATGGCTGCTGTTGAGTCAGACTTAGCCTTAGCCGCGCAAACTAGCCGACGTAGCACAGACTTGGTACGACTCTATCTGCAAGAAATTGGTCGAGTCCGCTTATTAGGACGAGATGAGGAAGTTGCTGAAGCCCAAAAAGTACAGCGATATTTACGGATGCGGTTATTGCTTGGTGCTGCTGCCACTGAGGGAGACGCTGTAATTGTCCCTTATGCCCGGTTAATGGAGGTACAGGAGCGGTTGACATCAGAACTAGGACACCGCCCTTCTTTGGAACGCTGGGCGACTACTGCGGGGATAAATTTACCTGATCTTAAGCCGACTTTAGCCAATGGGAAAAGACGCTGGGCGGAAATTGCTAATTTAACAGTTGAAGAACTAGAGCAAGTTCAAACTCAAGGACTACAAGCCAAATCGCACATGATTAAGGCGAATTTGCGTTTGGTGGTATCTGTTGCCAAAAAGTACCAAAATCGGGGTTTGGAATTGTTAGATTTGGTGCAAGAAGGGACTTTAGGTTTAGAACGAGCAGTTGAGAAGTTTGATCCTACAAAGGGTTATCGTTTTAGTACCTATGCTTACTGGTGGATTCGTCAGGGTATTACCAGGGCGATCGCTACTTCTAGCCGCACTATTCGCCTACCTGTCCATATTACCGAAAAGCTCAACAAAATTAAAAAGGCGCAACGGAAAATTGCCCAAGAAAAAGGTCGCACTCCAACTTTAGAAGACCTAGCCATTGAGTTGGATATGACAGCTATCCAAGTCCGGGAAGTGCTATTGAGAGTTCCTCGGTCTGTGTCTTTGGAAACGAAGGTAGGGAAGGATAAAGATACTGAATTAGGAGAATTACTGGAGACTGATACGATTACCCCAGAGGAGATGTTAATGCGAGAATCTTTACATAAGGATTTGCATAATCTTCTTGATGATTTAACCAGTCGAGAACGGGATGTTATTTCGATGCGCTTTGGCTTGTCCGATGGTCATGCCTACTCTTTAGCAGAAATCGGTCGCGCCCTTGATTTATCACGGGAAAGGGTCAGACAAATTGAATCCAAGGCTTTACAAAAACTTCGCCAACCTAAACGTCGTAACCTAGTCCGCGACTATCTAGAGTCGTTAAGTTAGAAGGTAATAGGTAATAGGTAATAGGTAATAGGTGATAGGTAATAGGTGATAGGTAATAGGTGATAGGTAAGAGTCAACGGACAACTGACAACGGACAACTGACAACTGACAACTGACCACTGACAACTGACCACTAGCAAATATTCTCAATAAGCGGTGATTGTTGCAAATCGAGCCAAATATTTGTTATATTCTCAATTAATGAGCTTTGTTGAGAAAATTTAGTATGACTGTCTACACAACTGGTTCACTTAAAGCAGAGTTAAACGACCGTGGCTGGCGTTTAACTCCACAGCGCGAAACAATTCTACATATTTTTCAGGAACTCCCGCAAGGTGAACATTTAAGTGCAGAAGACCTATATCATCGTTTAGAAACTGATGGTGAAGGGATTAGTTTATCAACTATTTATCGCACTTTAAAGTTAATGGCGAGAATGGGGATTTTGCGGGAGTTGGAATTGGGTGAAGGGCATAAACATTATGAAATTAATCAGCCTTATCCCCATCACCATCATCACCTCATTTGTGTTCGCTGTAATTCGACTATTGAGTTTAAGAATGACTCAGTTTTAAAGATTGGCGGAAAAACAGCCCAAAAAGAGGGGTTTCATTTATTAGATTGTCAAATGACAATCCATGCCGTTTGTCCTAAGTGTCAAAGAGCGTTGATGCCAATTTAATAACTAAGGCAAGAGGCGAAAGGCAAGAGTAATTACCAATTACTAGTACAGCACGGCGTAAATAAACCAACCATTTCCAAAAGCCAAAAAGCCTATGCAGTCTTAATTTTGACTTTTGACTTTTGACTTCCATTCTGCGGTACTAGCCCAAAATTTGGAGGATGAATCAATTCGTGGGGAATCTGATGATTTGGAGAAAGCGGGAATTAAAAACTTCCGCTTTTAATATCTTTGAGACTGATACCATAAAATTCTTGAGCGCGACTAATTGCTTTTTTGGTATCAGATGCCATCATGCCGTTGATTTGACCTTTATAGAAACCTTTTTCCTGTAGTCGTCTTTGGATTTCTAGAGTGGTGAAATCACTTTTGGCAGAGTTTTTAACTAAACTGTGTAACTTAGAACGGGTAGTTTGTCCAGCCAGTCCATTGATTTCTAGTTTGTGTTGTTTTTGAAAGCGTTTTACGGCATCAACTGTGTTAGAACCATAGTAACCATTGGGCTGATTTTGGAGAAATCCGGCGGTGATTAATTGTGCTTGGAGAATTCTGACGGCTTCACCGCGATCGCCTAAACTAAGTATATCTGGGTGATCTAATTTTTGAGAAGTAGTTGTTTGATTTTCATCGGTAACATCTGGTAATTTGGCTAGTGTGGATTTACCGACAACACCATCAACTGTGAGTTGATAAGCTTTTTGGAATCTTTTTACTGCTTCGTGAGTAATTGGACCAAAAATGCCTGTGGAATTACCATAATAAAAACCAGCGATTTTCAAGCGTTCTTGTAAAACTTTGACATCCGTACCTTCATCACCTTTGCTGAGGAGATTGGGGTCTTTGCGCTTGTTATTCACGGAAATAATATTATTTGGGGTAGTGGGGGTTATTGGGGCTGTACTGATAACTTGATTATTGGCGGTTTTAATTTGAGATATTTCATTTTGTCGGAGACTGTTTACGGTAGCAGCGTTATCATTTTTTTCTAAGGCGAAAACACTACTAACACTATTCAAAATAGATATAGTTAGAGCCAGGGGAATCATGTATTTCCACGCACTACTAGAAAAGAGTTGCCAATTTGGTGCGGCTGTTGTTTTGAATAAAGAACTGAGGGATATTAACTCAGTGGTTTCTTCGTCTTGATTGGCAAAAGCTAAATGTAAATACGCAAGATTTTCCATATCCAGTTCCTAAATGAAATTATTTTTCTTCGATAGTTGCTTCTGCTTGATGCACCAAATTGCGGAGGTTTTCGAGGGTTTGTATATTCACATCCTGCCATAAACCGCGTTGGTTGGCTTCTAGTAATCTTTCTGCAATATCGCGTAATGCCCAGGGATTCTTGTCATGAATAAATTCACAAACGGTAGCATTTTCTAAATAAGCTTCTACAACACCTTGATACATATAATCTTCGACACATTGGGCGGTAGCATCGTAAGCGAAGAGAAAATCTACGGTTGCAGCCATTTCAAATGCACCTTTATATCCATGACGCATGACTCCAGCTATCCATTTAGGATTAACGACGCGGGAACGATAAACCCTGGCAATTTCGGCACTAAGTTGGCGGATTTTGGGTTGAGATGTGTTGGAATTGTCGCCAAAGTAGGTTTGGGGATTTTTACCTTGGAGAGAACGCACGGCTGCGGTTAAACCACCCTGAAATTGATAATAATCGTCGGAATCGAGTAAATCGTGTTCTCGGTTGTCTTGATTGTGGAGGACGATTTGCATTTGCTTTAAGCGTTGTTCAAAGGCTTCTGCATTTTTGTTCCCTGTTCCCTCACTAGAAGAATAGGCGTAAGCACTCCAATTTGTGTAAGCTTGGGCTAAATCCTGATCATTTTCCCAGTTTTGGGAGGCTATTAGTCCCTGGAGTCCTGCACCATAAGCCCCTGGTTGAGAACCAAAAACACGATATTGCGATCGCTCTTGGGCTACTTCTAAAGATAAACCTTCTTGAGTCCATTGTGCTGTTTCTTGACGAACTGTATCTGCTAAGGGATTTTGGTCTGGTGGTTCATCTAAAGCTGAAACGGCTTTCACTGCTTGATCAAATAAAGTGATTAAATTGGGGAAAGCATCCCGGAAAAACCCGGAAATTCTTAGGGTGACATCCACACGGGGACGACCGATAATCGCCAAGGGTAAAATTTCAAAATCTACTACTCGTCTTGCTGCACCATCCCACACGGGTTGCACACCAAGTAAAGCTAAGGCTTCGGCTATATCATCACCACCAGTCCGCATGGTGGCTGTTCCCCACACTGATAAACCCAGGGTTTGGGGGTATTCTCCATGTTCTTGGGTGTAGGTTTCAATCAGGGTTTCAGCGGCTTTTCTGCCAATGTCCCAGGCGGTTTCTGTGGGTATGGCGCGAATGTCAACGGCGTAAAAGTTTTTACCTGTGGGTAGAACTTCGGGTCGTCCGCGGGTGGGTGCGCCAGAAGCCCCGCTGGGAACATATTTTCCGTCAAGTCCCCGTAGGAGGTTTGTGGTTTCTTGGTTGGTTTTTTGTAGGGCTGGGAGGAGTTTGTCGCTGATCCAATCCGTAGGGGCGCAGGGTCTGCGCCCAGAGATAACTTCTTCTACTAAATGGGCGGCTTCTATTTCTAGGAGTTCGACGACATCGCCGATGATGTGGCAGGATTTAAGTCTCTCGCAGAGGCGCAGAGGCGCAGAGAGGGGGGTTGAGAAGTTGTCGGTGAGGGGGTCTATGTCTATTTGCCACTGTTTGGCTATGGCGCGGGTAATGCCGATAGAATGGCGGTTGGGGATGCGGGCGATCGCTACTATTAGGTCTCGTAGTTGGGTTCCTTGGGGACATTGACCGAATATGTGTAAGCCGTCGCGGATTTGGGCTTCTTTGAGTTCGCACAAGTAACCGTCTAGGGAGTTTAAAATCAGGGTTTCAAAGTTGGCGATGTCTTCGGGGTTGGTGATTCCTAAGTCTTTGTACAGGTTTTCTTGGATGACGAGTTTTTGAATGCGATCGCGTATTGTTGGTAATCTGGAAGGATCTAAACTTTCGGCTTCGTAATATTCATCAATTAGGTTTTCTACTTGTTGCAATGGTCCATATAATTCTGCCCTTGTCATTGGTGGTGTGAGGTGATCAATGATTACGGCTTGGGCGCGTCTTTTTGCCTGTGAACCTTCTCCGGGATCATTAACAATAAATGGATATAAATGGGGCATTGGTCCCAGGGCAATTTCTGGATAACAAGTATTAGATAAGGCGACACTTTTTCCTGGTAGCCATTCTAAGTTGCCATGTTTTCCTACATGAACTATGGCATCTGCTTGAAAAGATTCTCGTACCCAATCATAAAAGGCTAAATAATTATGGGTTGGTTCTAAATCGGGGGCGTGATAATTTAAACTAGGATCAAGATCGTAACCTCGTGATGGTTGAATACCAACAAAAACATTACCAAATTGAATTCCAGAAACCGCCCAATTTGGGATTGCGTCTAAAATAGGTTGTCCCCAACGGGCAATAATTTGTTTTTGGATATTTATTGGTAGGGTGGAAAAATAGTTTTGATATTCTGCTGCTGACAAACTTTGATTTATTGGTTTCCAATCTTTTCCTTCGGGATCATTGGTAACGCTAGATGTGAGAATTTGAATTAATTCGTCTCCAGTTTCGGGAATAGTTCCTAATTCATAACCAGCTAACTTTAAGGCTTTGAGAATTTCTACACAACTAGCAGGAGTGTCCAGTCCTACGCCGTTGGCAAGCCTGCCGTTGGTGTTGGGGTAATTTGCTAAAATTAGGGCTATACGGCGTTCTTGGGGCGGCTTTACCCGCAATCTTACCCAGTTTGCAGCCAGTTGGGCGACGAATTGAATGCGATCGCTCACGGGTTCATAAACTACGACATCGGTTTCTAGTTTATTATTCCGAGTTTGTAAGGTTTTGAAAGACACAGCCCGACTAATAATTCGCCCATCTACTTCTGGTAATGCCACATTTATGGCAATATCACGGGGTGTTAAACCTTGTGATTCTGATTCCCATTGTTCAACGGAACTAGCACAAAGAATTACTTGCAAAACCGGGACATCTAATTTTTCCCAAAGTTCGGTTTGTGGTGTTTCTGTTTCTAAACTTGCTAGGGAAAAACTGGTGGTATTCATCAACAAGCTAACAGAATGATCATCTTTTGCTGCTAATAATTCACATAATTGACTACTAACACCAGGTTCGCGCAATGAAGAAACAAAAACTGGTACAGGCTGTAAATTTTTCTCTATCAAAGCATTACATAAAGCATCAATAACTTTAGTGTTTCCTGCTAAATAATGGGCGCGATAAAACAAAATCCCCACTTTAGGCTGACTCCTGACTGGGCGCATTCCCTGCGCCCCTACATCCTGACTTCTTTCGTACAATCCTACGCGGGGAACAGGTTGTGGTTGTGGGGGATTAAACGCCGTTGATAAGGATGTATCAGCAATAAATTGCAAGGCATTGAGGAAATTTTCTGTACCACCTTCTTGAAAGTATTGCCAAATCTTCTGGACGATTTCTTGAGAAACCGTAGATTTGGAAATTAAATCAAAATCAAGTCCGTCATCTCCTGGCATGACAATTAGAGTTGTGCCATTACGTTGTACAATTTCTTGTACGACTTCTAAACCATAAGCCCAGTATGAACTTCCTCCTATGAGACGAAGCACAATAACTTGGGCGGATTCTAAAACTTGTTCACTATAAGCATCTATACTTATTTGTTGCTGTAGTTGTAATAAGTTGGCTACCCTGATTTCGGGGAATTGACTAGGTAATTTAGGAACTACAGCCGCTAGAGTTTGAATATCAGTATCGGCTGCTGTAATCAATACGAAAGGGGCAGGAGTTTGTTCGAGGAAAAATAAACCTTCAGACTGATTTAATCCGCCTGGTGTGGCGCTGATTCTGTGCATAATTGGTAATTTAATGATGGAAATTTTTAGAGGATGTTTTAAAAGTTTTGGCTGACTAGAAGTCTCCTTGGTATCAACATATTTTCAGAGAAGGTGAGAATCGCGGATTCTAAGGATTAAAGAATTACACAGATTTTGGTTATCTTAGCAAATGAAAAAAATCTGTGTAATCAGCGTAATCCATATAATCCGCGATTCTCGCTTTTTTATTTGTTACTTAAGGGACTTCCAATTAAAAAAATACCCAAAAATTTTTGTGGTGCGGGCATCTTGCCCGCTAACCATCAAGGACGGGCAGGATGGCCATCCCACAAAATTGGGTAATTTATTTTTTGGTGTTCCCTAATACTAATCTCTTAAATGTCAAACTCTTACAAGAGCATCCGGTAAGCGTAAAGCTCAGTGTCTTTAGACCTGAGATACAAGCGACTCGTGTCGTTTCCCTCTCAGGGAGCCAAGCCACTGAGTTTCCCACTTACCGGGTATTCTTATGAATAATAAACTCAAACTTATTAAACGACTTGGATATGGCTTTCGCAACTTTAGCAATTTCAGATTACGCAGTTTATTAAACTGGCACTTTAGTATTAATTCTCCATAAAAGTAGCGCAAGAGCCGAAAAAAATGGTGATCCGCATATTAATAGACTACAAATAAAGATGATTATTAAAATACCTCAGTCACATTAATATGCACATCAGGAAAAGCTAAAATTGATAAAATTTGATTTTTGACTAACTTCTGTACATCTTGATAAACTCCCTGGAGAGGATTTCGATATACTTCTACAACCTCTTGATTAACATCTAATAACCAAACTTCAGGAATATTTGCTTCTGCATATAAAGGAATTTTCACTTCCCGATCATATTTTACCGTTGTATCAGCAACTTCTATTAACAAAAATATATCTTCTGGTTGGGGGTGTGAATTTCTATAAAAATCTGGACGTGGTTTTAATAATGCTATATCTGGCTGGGGTTCAGAGGTTTCATCCAATTCTACAGGATTTTGAGGTGCAAGCACTATTTGCTTTCCGAGAAGCTGAATCAGCAAATTAACTAATCTATTGACACAACCAGCGTGTCTTCTGCCAATAGGTGACATATCAATCATTTCCCCCCGAATTAATTCTAATCTATCATTTTCTGACAAAATCCCAGATTCAGCCATTTGGTGAAATTGCTTAACTGTAAATTGGTGTCTGACTAATTGTAAAACCATTGTCACCTCTATTTGGATTTTAATTGAGATGGATAAAACTAGGGAATATATTAAAT
>NZ_JADEWA010000271.1:0-7386 GCF_015207865.1 Dolichospermum sp. LEGE 00246 | reverse complement strand
CTATTATTAAAAAACATTATTTTATACCCAAGTCTGCAATTGTCACATGGGCAAAGCTCTATTTATCCTCAAAAACCATCATCTTTTATAGTATTTCCTAGTCTAACGAAGTACAAATTTATCTGCGTTTATCTGCGTTTATCTGCGTTTTGACCATTATATCGGTGTTCATTAATTTATCCCAAAACCGAAAATAAAGACCATAGTTACAATTAAACTTGTGATGATGAATAGTATGGTGCGTTGGTGTAATCCAATGTTTACCCCAAAAACCACGTATCCATGAATATGGATAAACTTCATAACCCGTATGATTGACAACACCAAATATCGTCATTAAGGCTAGTAATAATCCCACTATACTAATGTGAACGGGAATAATAAAAACCATCAGAGGAATGATAATTGCCTGAATAATACTCTCAACAGGATCAAAAGAAAAAGAAGTCCAAGGTGTAGGGTTGATAGATTCGTGATGGACTTGATGAAAGCGGCGATATATACTAGGAATATGCAACCAGCGATGAGTCCAATAAAAATAAGTGTCGTGGAGAATCAAGTATATAAATAGGCTCAAAGGTAAATAAACCCAACCATAATCCATAAAATTTAAGTAAACCTTGGTATATCCCAAGTTGATCATTTCGATCATAAAAGCACTTGGTAATGCAAAAATAAAACAGGAAAAAAGAGACCATTTGATTTCACTCTTCATTTTACTTTTGCGTTTGTTCATATCATGGAGACGACGAACCTCCCAAGACGGGGGACGACGAACCCAAAGTAACCAATAGAGAACCGAAGATACAGTTAGGTATCTTGTCGAAAGAACAAAAAACATAAACACGGTTAAAATACCAAATTGTCTTAGATTAGGGAACATAAAATTAGCTTTTATTGATACTAGATATTAGTGACGATATACAATTGAAATATTCAGGTAAGTGTAGAAATTTTCCAACGCTAAAGTGTGCAGCTTGAGGACTTTAGATTGGCGTTAGCGAAGCGTACGCAGCGCAGCGAGTATTTTTGATTAATTCCGCCCTGAAGAGGCGGGGAATCTGTACCGAAAACTCCAAATGTGACATATTTAAGCTAAAATCCAAAATCTAAAATCTAAACTTTTTCGGTCAATTTTTAGTTGACACCCTTGCACCATTAGGAATATCTAATTCAATAGTTGGACCTCTATCAAGAACTTCAATATCCCATTGTCCACGACTGGAGGATTCAAACGCAATATAACGCCCATCAGGACTAATACTAGGATTTCTCACCCAACCACGATAAGTAGGGGTCAGAACTTGTGATTGTTGGGAAGCGCGATCGTAAAGTGCAACAACAGGTCTACCTTGATCACTGGTAATATAACAAATATAACGGCCTGTATAACTCAAACTAGGACTTTCTATAATTACTGACTGTCTGTTTAATCTTGGTGTAGGAATAAAACTTTGATTTTCTAAATCGTATAATAACAACTGCTGATAACGAGAACGATTGGAGACAAAAGCCAAAAAACGCCCATTACCACTGATAGCAGGTTGTTCTTCAGTATATCGGCTATTCAGAGAAGTAACTCCCAGGGGGATATTATCAGCACTACAAGATATCAGCAAGCTTGTCAAACCAAAAATTAGGCTCCAATAAATTGACTTTTGGAGCCAGAAGCTAGGTGTAAATGTTTTCACATTACTGTTTTCCGTCGTCAACCCCAAACGTGTTAAATGTCATCATCAAAATCGGAATTATCTGGCTCGTTATTTGGCTTGTTAATGGGATTATAAGGAACATATTCCGTTGGGATAGCTTCATCATCATCCTGTCTTCTGGGAGAAACTGAATCTCTAGGTGGACGACGTTTTCTTGGTCTAGGAGTAGGGGTAATATCATCCTCACGACTTTCTTGGCGTTGAGGGCGATTATTGCCAGTATTATTGCGACGTGCTGGTTTTCTCACTGCATCTTGGGAATTTGAAGTTTCCCAATCGTCAACTGGTTTGGGAGTAGAACCCCAATTTTCATCTTCATAACCCTCACTGGGACGACTGACTGAACGCCCAGAATTGTTACGACGCTTTCTTTCTGGTGATTCTGGTTTTTCCCTGGTACGTGAGTTTGGTGAACTGCGTGGTGGCTGATCTTCGTAATAGTCATCACGGGTAGAACGTTCGTCTCGACTACCGCGAATTCTCGGACGCTGAGGGGCTTCTTCGTCTTCTTCATAGGGTAGCGGTTCTAAATCCGCATCCATCTCAGCTTGATAGTTGCGCCGCTCAGAATAAGAATATTTTCTGCTAACCTCGCGTTCATCGTCCACAATGGGAGTGTTTCGTTTTGCTTGCTGAGTAGCGATACTTCGCAGACGAATACTTTCGACGGCAAAAAATACTGTAGAACCTACCAAAAGCAATTGACCAAATTGCAAAATTGGATCAAGTCGCCATCCTTGAAATACGAGAATAAAGCCGCATAACAAGCCAACTGCGGCAAAAAAGATGTCTTGATCTCTTGACAGTTCTGGGCGGACAGAACGAAGAAAGTACAATGCTGCTCCAGCTACAGCTAGGAAAATTCCTAGAATACTGGCTGAGTTTGCTCCAAAATTTACCTGAGCCAAAACACTGGCTGAGTTCAGCCCCAAATTAACCATTGGTGTTTTCCTAATATCAAATCTATATTAACGAGTTACACTTACTATCACTATTTTAACCAGTCATAATATTGTGGAAGAGGAATACTGGAGTCCAGAAGAAAGAAGAAGATGCTTCTCCAGTCCCCAGTCCCCAGTCCCCAAAAATTAAAAACGTTGGATTTTATCTTTTTGGCTAATGAAAATTAGACCAATGGTAGCAGGGATAACGACGATCGCAGTACCCAAAAGGAGACTCCAAAGAAAATTTGCTAAAGAGGGTGTCATAGTTCTCAACCTTTTTTTACACAGTTTATTTTCATTTTAATCTTGGATTACTTTCTTGAAAAGTAATCCAAGATTATCAGGGTTATTGGTCGGATGTAATACAATCGAGTGCTGGGAAACCCCACTCATAGAGGGTTGACGATTTCCTGAATGTATCTCAATCAAGTACATACCGCACGTCTAACCTGGTATTTACTTGATTGATGATCCCAAGTCAATAACTTTGTTTTTCTATTCTCACAATAAAATGGCACTATTTAGTTAAAATTGAGGGAAGAATACGTTACAAAACTTAAAGTTTATCAACTTGCGCCCAAGTTTTGGATTCTCTCACAGATGGTAGCTAAACAAAATGACTGGTGTTAACTTGACTGCTTGGATTCTTGGTCCGGTTTTGGGAGTGATGACGTTTTTATTTATTTTCCGCATTATTCTAACGTGGTATCCCCAAATCAATCTCAATAGTTTGCCTTTTAGTCTAATCGCCTGGCCGACTGAACCATTTTTAATCCCACTGCGGAAGTTTGTACAACCTATTGGTGGTGTAGATATTACCCCGATTATTTTAGTGGCGATTTTCAGCTTTATCCGGGAAATTTTGCTAGGTCAGCAAGGGTTACTGACCATGTTAGACAAGTAGTAGGAGCCAGAAGGTAGGGGCGCGGGGCCCGCGCCCAGTCAGGAGTCAGGAGGAAGAAAACGACCAATGAATGACCAATGACTAATTACTGCATTTTCATGTCCTGGACAAAGCTGGTGTAAATGTTACCTTCTAAAAATTGTGGGTTTTCCATAATTTTTTGATGAAAGGGAATGGTTGTAGGGACTCCTGTAATTGCACATTCTCTCAATGCGCGTTTCATGCGGGTAATAGCGGTGGCTCGGTCTGGTCCCCACACAATTAATTTACCTATGAGAGAGTCGTAGTAAGGGGGGATATGGTAGTCCGTGTATACGTGGGAATCAATCCGCACCCCTGGTCCTCCGGGGGGAAGATAACCACTAATTCTGCCGGGGGCTGGACGAAAATCATGATCTGGGTCTTCAGCATTAATCCGGCATTCAATGGAATGTCCTCTCAGAACCACTTCTTTTTGCGTGAGCTTTAGTCTTTCACCTTGGGCAATGCGAATTTGTTCAACTACTAGGTCTATACCAGTAATCATTTCTGTTACTGGATGCTCCACTTGTATCCGGGTGTTCATTTCCATGAAATAGAACTTACCGAATTTATCTAGAAGAAACTCGATAGTTCCTGCTCCGGTGTAGTTAATAAATTGGGCGGCTTTAACGGCAGCTTTTCCCATTTTTTGCCGTAAGTCAGGGTCGAGAGCAGGACTAGGGGCTTCTTCTAGGAGTTTTTGGTTACGACGCTGAATTGAACAGTCTCTTTCACCCAGATGGATAACATTACCATAGTTATCCGCTAGGATCTGAAATTCAATGTGGCGGGGACGTTCAATAAATTTTTCTATATAAACGCCTGCGTTGCCAAAGGCTGCTCCTGCTTCCCCCCGCGCCGCGAAGAAAAGTTTGACAAATTCCTCTTCGTAACGGACTAGCCGCATTCCTCGACCGCCTCCGCCTGCGGTAGCTTTAATCATCACAGGATAACCAATTTTTTTGGCGATCGCTAATCCTTGTTCTTCTGATTCTACTAACCCTTCACTACCGGGAACTGTAGGTACACCAGCCTTTTGCATTGTTTCTTTGGCTGTGGACTTATCCCCCATGAGCCTGATAGATTCAGGACTAGGACCAATAAAAGCAATGTGGTGGTCGGCACAAATTTCGGCAAATCTGGCATTCTCTGATAAAAAACCATAACCAGGATGAATGGCACTAGTATTGCGCGTTAGTGCAGCAGCAATAATATTGGGAATATTCAAATAACTCTTACTGCTGGCAGGTTCACCAATGCAAACCGCTTCATCTGCAAGTTGGACGTGGAGAGCATTTCTGTCAACAGTCGAGTGAACAGCTACTGTGGCAATTCCCATTTCTTCACAGGCTCGGAGAATGCGAAGGGCTATTTCTCCTCGATTGGCAATTAATATTTTGTCAAATTTCATTTTCTAGTTACGATATCAGTACCAGTAGATTCACATTTTCTCCCATCCTGTTGACATAAAGCTGTTGCATTACTGTAAATCGTGACAGGAGATCCCCAAACATAATTTTTAACAGACTATTAGATTATGTGGCATCTTTCCTAGACCTTTTAATATGACTTGTGCTGCAACTATATTTCTGTTAGTCTCATACCCATTCAAAAAATATCTGGGAAATATTTGCAAAAACTTGTGTTTAAGAGATTTTTTTATGTTATGCTGTAATCTGTGTTCAAACCGCGCGGATGTGGCGGAATTGGTATACGCGCACGCTTGAGGTGCGTGTGGGCATAGCCCTTGCGAGTTCGAGTCTCGCCATCCGCATTTTTGAATGTAAATAACCCGCTGTTAGGTCAGGAAAATGACTATACCAGCGGGTTTACATTTTTTGATCAAAGTCCTTATGTTTGATTCTTTGCCAGCGTCTCTAGTGATGCTGATTTTCGTGCTATTGATAGGAGTATATATAAACTTTTGTAAAGAACATTGACTACTACTTTTAATCCCACGAATGATCTAATCCTACCAAGCGCTTGGCATTGCCTGACTCCTATTTGGCAAGGCGGGGAGGAAGCGATTAAATACGGTTTACCGCACACTCAGTTAGCACCAACTTGGCAATTACTGCTTTTGGGTGATGGTTCTCCGACTCGGCACGTCCAACTACTTACGGGTGAACCAACGGAGGTAGATGTGATTGATATGTCAGCAATTGGCATGAGTTCCGATAATGCACCGACTATAATGCAGATGCTACCAGGTCCAAGAATTAGAAGACAGGTATGGGTGCGAACTGCTTCTGGTCAGAGGTTATATTATGCTGCTTCTTGGTGGGAAGCAAGTCATGTAGATGAGTATTTACAAAACAAGTCTTTACCAATTTGGGCAAGTTTAGCGCGGTTACGAACTGAGTTATATAGAGATGTGCAAGGTATTTATTATGGTAACTCAGAGGCGTTAGAGTCGGGTTTTAATGAAAAAGGTCCGTTTTGGGGGCGCCATTATTTATTTTGGCATCATGGACAACCGCTGACTTTGATTTATGAAGTTTTTTCGCCGTTTTTAACTAAATATTTGGGCGCTATGAATTTTGAAAGTTAATTTTCTCCATGACTATACTAAACATGGTTAAGACATGGACTTTTACAAAATTACAAAAAACATCAAGTCGTCTCATTCCCAGTCTCTGACTGGGAATGAATTCTAGAAGGCTCTGCCTTCAATGATATTAGGGAACATTAGGAATGACAATATTTATCAGCTTAACTATTTTCTTTATTACCAAAAAAGATGATTTCAATATATATGAAAATTCTCAATATGGGATAAAGGTAAAATATCTAAAAACCTGGGAAAGACAAGATTTAGAAAACCCAATTACAGCCGAAGTTGTGACTTTTATCTCTCCTCAACAAAGTGATACAGATAATTTTCAAGAAAAAGTAACAATTAGCGTTGATAAGTTTTCTGGCAGATTAGATGATTGGCAAAAATCCAGTATTCAGGAAATTAATAATACTGTATCAGGTGCAAAGATTGTTGATAAAAGTGTAACGAATTTGGCAAATAAAGAAGCTAGTAAATTGGTGTTTACGGGTAAAAATGGTCAAGATATTTTAAAAAATATGCAGGTTGTGACTTTAAAAGGTGATCAGGCTTATACGATTACTTATACTGCGAAAGTAGATGATTATGATCAGTTTGTAGAAACAGCAGACAAGATAATGAATTCATTGGAAATTAATTAATTGTCTGAATCAGGATTTGAGGATTTATGGCTAACGCCACGCTACGCGAACAGGATTTATTATTATAAATATCCTGAAGATTAACTGAAAGGGTTAAAAAGAGGGATACCACAACTATCAAAATCACGAATATTGCGCGTAACTAAAGTTAATTGATGTATCTGGGCTGTAGCAGCAATCATCATATCTGCTTGGGTAACTGTTTTACCGCTTAATCTTTGTTGGCCTCTTATTTTACCGCAAAGTTGAGCGATTTCAGCCGTGATAGGTAAAATTTGGCAATCATTTTTAATAAAATTATCAAACCAATTTTGAATTTTTAGGTTAGGTTTTGATGTTAATCCATAATGTATTTCTTCCAGAGTAATTACACTAATATTTATGGAAGATAAATTTTTTACCCATATTAAAACACCAGGATTAGGCTGAGGTCGCACTAATTCGCTAATAATGTTCGTATCACATAAAAAAATCATTGCGGATATTAAAAAAAGAAATTAGGACGGTCTTGACGAGAGGGAATTTCTAAAGAATAATCTTCTTCAATACAGATTTGCTGAAGTTCTTTAAAAGCATCAGCTAAAGTTTTTATTTGTTTATCTTGTAC
>NZ_JADEWA010000270.1:0-7427 GCF_015207865.1 Dolichospermum sp. LEGE 00246 | reverse complement strand
GAGCATCACATGGAAACCTAGAACAGTTAACAAGTAGATGCACCCTGATAACTAACTTCCCCTAGCTGGCTAACACCTCTGGGGGTTTTTTCTTGTTTGTGATTAGCACCACACAATTATTGCCCTGCACCCATTTTCTTTCCGGAGCATCACATGGAAACCTAGAACAGTTAACAAGTAGATGCACCCTGATAACTAACTTCCCCTAGCTGGCTAACACCTCTGGGGGTTTTTTCTTGTTTGTGATTAGCACCACACAATTATTGCCCTGTACCCATTTTCTTTCCGGAGCATCACATAGAAACCTAGAACAGTTAACAAGTAGATGCACCCTGATAACTAACTTCCCCTAGCTGGCTAACACCTCTGGGGGTTTTTTCTTGTTTGTGATTAGCACCACACAATTATTGCCCTGTACCCATTTTTTTTCCGGAGCATCACATAGAAACCTAGAACAGTTAACAAGTAGATGCACCCTGATAACTAACTTCCCCTAGCTGGCTAACACCTCTGGGGGTTTTTTCTTAAAAATATAAACTAAACTCACCCTATCATCAAAACAAGTCTCTGGCAATATCCCTACTCAACAAGTTTTTGGTAACTTTGGCTAGTAGTTCGTCAAATTTATTTTGACGGGTAATGATCGGAAAAAACTTCTGTTCTTCCCTCCCCTGCCCCCGGTGCCTCTCTTCTCCCCCTGCTTGCCTTCACCCGTCATTTTCGGGTTGACAGACTACTAGCGGCGATCGCAGTTTTTTTCTTTCTTTTGAAACGTTGCCCGTGTTCTCCTTTCTCGGAGAAACTGCCGTAAAAATAAGAACTAAGTAGGTTGGCATTAAAAATTGTCGTTGGGGCAAGGGAACAGGGAACAGGGAACAGGAAGAGAGTTTTGGGCGATTTTACTTTTCTTCACATACCTTTAAATTTTTCGGTTCACCTACTTATATTCGGCTAGATGTAGAGATACAGAATTGAAGCCACCCTATGTTACGTATCAGGGTATGTACTGGAATGAGATAGAGAGCATCGAGTAAAGGCTATATAGGGTTTGCGGAATAAGTCTTCTAGTGAAGGGAGGTAACAGGTGCTACGCCACGAGGACAGTTTCAGATATCTGTCATCCCCAAACTTTTAAGTTTATTAGAGGTAAAATGCTCCTTTTGGTACTACCCCCTCAAAAACCTTACACCTATTTTCCTTTTTATCAACCTCAAACCTTTGATTCATTTACGTTTGACGTTTTTTCAGCAGTCCTTATACAGCAAGAGACTTTTAACTCTTGACTCCCGCTCGTATGTCAAGTGCAAGTTTTACCTCTAAGAAATTGCCGTAAATATGTTAAAAAGTACGATCAGTAATAGTAATATCATTACAGTTTTTCTACTTAACTAATCTAAGTAGGTTTCGTAATTTATTAGATAATTGTCATAAATTTAAAATATACAATTAGCCATTTAATATTAAACCGGGATTGTACTTAATTTAACTAATTAATCATAAGATTTGGTTATATGTCTTGGGATAAGTAGTGAGACAGAATTAGTTACACAATGTCATTGCGTTAGCGCGGCGTGGCGTTAGCCATATGGAACGAAGTGAAATCAAGCAATTCCAAGGGTTGTGATTGCTTCCCTTCCCTCGCAATGACTGTAAATATTTCTGTCCAATTACTTACTAAACACCGTTGAGACATGGACTTTTACAAAATTACGAAAAACCTAGATTTGTAGGGGTAAAGCAAGAGCTTCATAGGTGTCAACTTAACGTAAAACAGGTGGTTAGAAACCGCGTCTACACAGGCAAAACCCACCTGCGTGGGTTTCAATCCTTGATTTTTCCTTAGTCCGCGCAGGCGGACTTTGTTTGTGTAGCCGTGTATCCCTGACGGGTGCCGGAGGCATCTTTCCATTCGCCAGGGCTTAAGTTGACACCATTAAGCTTTTGCTTTACCCCTACCCACAGAATCAAATTATTAAGCCGTTTTGAGTATAAAAAAACCAAGATGCACATTGATAGCTGAGTACATCTTGGCTGGGGTAATTATCACAAATCAATTCTTGTGACTCCTGAATTCATTTTCAACATCATAGAGGTATATTAAGTTACTAAATTGCTAAAATATTTATACAGTATACGCTCCTATGATGTTGTATCAATATTTAGGAAAGGGGTTCAATACGTGCGTAGAACAAACCACGAATCTTCACTTCTTTAGGTTCACCTGCACCTAAATCTGTATCAGAAGGTTGTTCACTTTCAAAAGTTCCAGCTATTTCACCAGAAGTATTGTCTACCTTGGCTACTTGTAAGGAAATTTTACCTGGGAGAATTTCTGCACGTTTAACATTAGTACGGGTCAATTCTTCATTATCAGATCCGGCTGGTAAAGCTACAGCGTTATCATAGCCACTGACCACACCACGACCTTTAGGGTCTAAGAAAGCAGCGCCACGATAGGAAGGTACTTTAAAAGTTCCTTCAAAGTCAGTGGACGTATTGATGCTAGTTAAATTAGGTTGTGTTTGTGCAACTAAGTTTTTGATGGTAAATAAGAAGGGTACTAGTTCACCACCAGGAAGTTTAACGGTGATAGCTTGGAAGTCCAGACCATCTTCCTCCTTAAAGGTTAAGCTCTTGTCTGCATTACTGATTAGCTGACCTTGTACTTGGTCAATGGTAGAAGTATATCTAGTCATAATTTTACCAGGTACAAATTCTGCTTTTTGACGTTTGTTGGCAGGTTCTTCCTTAACAAAGAAACTGGTTGGTTCTAAACAAAGTTCTTTGATGCTGTACTTCACGCTGGGATCAATAGCAATTGAACCACGACTAGTTTCTGCTAGTTGGGGGCATTTGTTAGCCAAGCCAGTGCCACGAATTTGTTCGTAAGTGAGTACATCACGGACGCTAGTGGAAGGTTCATCACTGCAAGCGGTGATTAGCCCTAAGCATAGAGCCAAGAAAGCAACAATTAAAGCGCGATACCTCATGGTTAACCTCAATCTCAAAAAGTTAATATTTAAGTTGTCAAACTGCTTTAGTAAACGTACTTGGACGCATTGCGTTCCTGAGTCGGGAATTTAAACCATAGACTAAGCAGCGAACCACATCCATTTTGGATGATGTATGTGTTTTCAGGACATACAACAAGAGTGTTTGGATAGGGAAATTAGCCAGATCATACGATTTTTTTTAACTCAAAATCAAAGCGCTCTAGTGGTTAAATTTGGCTGTTGTCCAGCACAAATCATGAAAAAGCCTTCTCTACCTTAGCATCAAGGATTCTCCTTGCCTGAGAATAGTTAGAAAGTTATATATTCAGGAGTTCAGGGTGCAGTCCCTACGCTCTTTTAGTAGTCGGGAGTGCTGGATGGCTTTTGACCTAATTTTTGTCTCTCATTTCACTGCATAAGTAGGTGAACGGCAAAAAGCCGTAGACGCGGAGCGGCTTCTCACAAAAGTATGTAACGAAAAGTAAAGTTGCCCAAAATTTGTTCTCTTGTCCGTGAGTTCGGCCAATAATTTTTAACGCCAACTTACTGACCGCTATATACAGCAAATAGCAGATCAATGAGGTAAAGCCAGACACCAAGACGGTTTTACTCCTGACTCTGAAACTCCAGTAATTCTGCTGTATGACTCTTTTGTTGATCAATTTAGGGACTTTTCCAGTATCGTATTAGTTTTATGGAGTAACCCGTTCCATGAACCATGATCAAAATTATGCATCTGGGGATTTGTCCTGCCAGCTACAGGCGATTTCCGGTGCGGTTAAAGATGTAGCTCAGAACTGTGAAGGAGATGTGATTGCATTATTAGGTTTGTTACGTCATTTGGAAAAGTTGCACAAAGAAATTCGGGATGGAGTATTTCAGGAAAATTTGCCGACTAATCGCCAAAGATTATACTCGCTGCTTCGAGATATTGAGTCTGAGGGGGGTTGGCCTTATATTGCGCGAATGCGAGTACAAGCTTTGTTAGTAAATTTGTCGGAGGAAGTTAGTGATGAGGATAATCTTCCCAAATATACTCATGATGTTTTCAAAGTTGATGACTCGTTAGAATAGTTCAATTTATCTTGTAGATTGGATTGATATTCATAAGAGGGTTGCATGGCTGGGATATTATCAGTTTCTCGGACAAATTTAGCTCAACGCCGCCAAAAATTACGCCGGCAGCGACAACTCAAAATTCTTCAGGCTATTTGGCGGACACTGGCTGTAACTGGATTTGCTGCGGTTTTATTCTGGGGGGCAATCCAACCGATGTGGGTGTTAAAGGATTCGGGGCAAATAGTGATTAAATCTGGTGGTCAAGTTTTGACGCAAAAGGATATTTATTCATTGTTGGGGTTGTCGTCTCCTCAGTCTTTATGGCGAGTTCAACCTGCCCTAATTGCTGATTCTTTAAGAAAACAACCGAACATTGCCCAAGCTACGGTTAGCCGCCGTTTATTACCTCCTGGTTTAATTATTGAAATCCAGGAACGAATACCAGTGGCGATAGCTCAAATAACTGAAGATCAAACGGTAACTAGTTGTGTGCTAAATCCGGCTTTCACGGGTAAGTCTACTGAGGTTAAGTCTTGTTTACAAAATAGCAGTACGGCTAAGAAACAAAATGAACTGGGTTTGTTGGATGCTAGTGGCGTATGGATGCCTTTATCAGGCTATATCTCCATTAGCCCCAAGTCCAAATTACCTCGACTCATAGTAATTGGGGCGATCGCCCAATACCAGCCATTCTGGAAGCAACTTTATGAAGCTATCAGTAGCAGTTCTCTCCAAGTGACAGAAATTAATTTTCAAGATCCTACGAATTTAATTTTGAAAACTGAATTAGGAAATGTGCATTTAGGTAGCCCTAGCAATAGATTAACTGAACAAATTCAAGCACTTGTCCAAATGCGCCGTTTACCAAATGAAGTTAATCCTAGTAAGATAGATTACATTGATCTCAAAAATCCTGCTATTCCATTAGTACAAATGAATCAAAAAAAATCAGGCTTAGTGATCAAGAAATCAGACTTACTGAACAAAACACCAATCCGTTGACAATCAACATTTTTGCTTTCTGCCTCCTTCTGCCTGTGCCTAGCTCAACAGACAAATCATCTAAACTAGTAACTTCAGTTGCTAATTTCATATTTTTGTAAATTAGGTATATATTACACATATAGATATGGGATTCTTTAGCCATTAGTTACAAAATCATGCCAGAGGTTGTAAAGTTAGTAACTAAAAAACATTCATCAAAAAACGTGGGGAGGTTATTAAAAATTATTACTAGTACACTGTCGGTTAAGTCAATGAACCATTCTCAATTGCCAAAAAGCTTGCTCAACGAACGCCCTGCGGTACTAGCATTAAACTCTATCAAACAGTTAATAACCAGTTGAATATCTGCTGTCAAGCAGTTCCAACAGCTTGAAATCCATAGATAGGTTTGTTTTGTTATGGTGGGGGCTACGGAGAAGTTTAGCTAACGCTATTGTTGAATTAATCTGTTGCTGATAAAAAGGATGAGATCAATGAATGTCTATACTTTTTGGAACTATACTTTTTAAGAATAGGGGGGAGTCAGCAAAATCAGGGGTTGATATGGAAGGAGTCACATAAGTTAGGAATCACTGAGTAAAATCCTGTAATCAACAGAGTTTCATAATCAATTGATGTCTTAACTATCTTGGCAGTTGCCAGATCATAAACTGTAAAGCTAATCAACAATCCATAAGTAAAAGGGTTAGCCGGCAATAGTCTGAATATCTGACCCTACAACTGAGGTTTTATACCTCTTTCATGGACAAATTATCACATTTTAACCTGCCATCATATAGGCTGGGAAATAGCAAAAAAAATAAAATCCACTGCCAAGACAAATTTTGGCAATTGGTTGACTCGTAGGTGAATTACACCGAAAAAAGTCGTTTATATACCTTTCACAAATCCAATGACACTTGATAATAACCAAGGGCTGACTAATAACTCTCAAACTCCAGGACAACTAGGGTTCTCCCAGGCTGTGAACTCAAATAATCCCTTTAGTAACTCTGGGCTGAATTTTGCCCAAGTTAAGGATAGCAAGAGAATTTCTCCTGAAAATAGCGGTATTGGTGAAATTGTGCCAGGCCGTGTTGCTAATATTAAGGTGATAGGTGTCGGTGGTGGTGGTGGTAATGCTGTCAACCGCATGATTGAGTCTGATGTGTCCGGTGTTGAGTTTTGGTCAATTAACACTGATGCTCAAGCTTTGACTTTAGCGGGCGCTCCTAGTCGCTTGCAAATTGGACAAAAATTAACTAGAGGACTGGGTGCGGGAGGAAATCCGGCGATTGGTCAAAAGGCGGCGGAAGAATCTCGTGATGAAATTGCTACTGCTTTAGAAGGCGCGGATTTAGTATTCATTACTGCTGGTATGGGTGGTGGGACAGGTACAGGTGCAGCCCCAATTGTGGCAGAAATAGCCAAGGAAATGGGCGCTCTTACTGTTGGTGTGGTGACTCGTCCATTTATCTTTGAGGGACGCAGACGCACTAGCCAAGCAGAACAAGGGATTGAAGGCTTGAAAAGTCGGGTAGATACCTTAATTATTATTCCCAATAATAAGTTATTGGAAGTCATTCCTGAACAAACTCCCGTGCAAGAAGCTTTTCGCTATGCTGATGATGTATTGCGTCAAGGTGTGCAAGGAATTTCTGATATTATTACCATTCCTGGATTGGTCAACGTTGACTTTGCTGATGTGCGGGCTGTAATGGCTGATGCGGGATCGGCTTTGATGGGAATTGGTGTGAGTTCGGGCAAGTCTAGAGCTAGAGAAGCAGCGATCGCCGCAATTTCTTCACCTTTGCTAGAATGTTCTATTGAAGGAGCCAGGGGAGTTGTCTTTAATATTACTGGTGGTAGCGATCTGACCCTTCATGAAGTTAATGCTGCGGCAGAAACAATCTATGAAGTCGTTGATCCTAATGCCAATATTATTTTTGGAGCGGTAATTGATGACAGACTGCAAGGAGAAGTCAGAATTACTGTAATTGCAACTGGATTTACAGGTGACATCCAACCTCCATCAGCACAAACCGTAGTTACCCCTAGAGTTGTCACACCCACTTCCACAACTACTAGAAGACCCTCACCACTACAACAACCTGTCAATAACCCCAGTCCAGTTGTAGAACAACCAAAAGAAAAACCTTCCTTGGATATCCCCGATTTTCTGCAAAGACGACGAACACCACCAAAAAATTAAATGATAGTGGATATGAGATTTTAGATTAAATTTACAGTCTCAGTTGAGGCTGGTGTATACAAGTTGTTAGAAGTTCAGGAGTATGGCTAACGCCACGCTGCGCTATTAGGAGTTCAGGAGAAAGAAGAAAGAAGAAAGAAGGAAGAAATTTCTCCCCAACTCCCCCAACTCCCCCAACT
>NZ_JADEWA010000269.1:0-7428 GCF_015207865.1 Dolichospermum sp. LEGE 00246 | reverse complement strand
AGATAATCTGGATTATATCTTAATGAGTAATTACTCTAACTTTTTATGTAACTAATTTTAAATACAAAATCGAAAATTTACGCAATATTAGTAATTACGGGTAATTGGTAAAAAGCAATAAAAAGATAAATATTCCCTTTCTTGTGTTCCCTGTTCCCTGTTCCCTGTTCCCTCTTCTTAGATAAGATAGACTGATTAACAACCAAGTTATCGGAAAAGATAAATTGGTTTATTTCCCTAATAACAAGGTTTTTAACAGTACATGAACAAAAGATTTATTTTAACTTTGATTTCTAGCCCCGTGTTGTTTACATCCATGTTATCTATGGTGATGATGGGTAGACCTGCTCATGCTAGTCAAACAGTTGACACTGCTGGTACTCATGAATCTTGTGTCATGTCTCCCCATTCAGCAACTCCGAACAAGGTATGTATACAGGTGAGTAATACTCCTTTGAGCGTTGCTAAAGAACCCATGAAATTGGCACAAGCGGACACAAATAATCCTAAAGAACTAGAATTTTCTGATGCTGAAAGTGATCTAGCTATCAAGCTATTTGGCTGTGATTGCCCTGTTTGTATCAATGCTGCTCGGCAATTGAATGGTTCAGCGCCTTTACCAGTTTAGCAAGATATGGTCTTAAAAAGCTGAAAAGGGCAGGGTCTCCCTGCCCCTACTTCCCTAACAATACTTCTCTAATTATGTCTGTTGGTACTTCGTCGGTAACTTTGACTGCACCAATTTGGGTTGGTAATACAAAGCGGACTTTGCCAGATTTAACTTTTTTGTCTAATTGCAAAGCATCAATAAGAGCTTCAATATCTAAATCTGCGGGTATTTGGGTGGGTAAACCTGCTTTTTTAATTAAGGCGTTTTGACGTTCTGTGTCTGCTTGTTGCCAAAGTCCCAATTTTACAGCAATGTCTCCCGCTGCTACCATACCAATGCCTACAGCTTCACCATGTTTAAACAGACGATACTCTGTGAGGCTTTCTACTGCATGACCGATGGTATGACCATAATTTAAAATTGCCCTGATTCCAGATTCTTTTTCATCTTTGCTGACAACATCTGCCTTTGCTTGACAGGAATGAGTTAATATGCTGTTTATCAGGTCGGATTTCACATAGCGGAGTTGGTCAAGGTGTTTACTTGCTGTTAGTTGAGTAAACAGTTCGGTGTCCCAAATGATCCCGTATTTGATCACCTCTGCCATTCCTGCCCGAAATTCCCTAGCGGGTAGGGTTTTTAAGACTTCTGGGTCAATTAAAACTAAACTGGGTTGATGAAATGCACCAATCAAGTTTTTACCGTGGGGATGATTTACGCCGGTTTTGCCACCAATGGCTGAGTCTACCATTGCGAGGAGACTGGTGGGAACTTGCACAACGTTGATGCCTCTGAGCCATGTGGCGGCGGCAAAGCCTGTCATATCACCAATAACACCTCCTCCTAATGCCACCATTGTTGAGGAGCGTTCTAGGCGATTCTCAAGGGCGATGTCGTAGAGTTTTTGAATGGAGTTGAGGGTTTTGTAGCGTTCACCTGGGGGTAGGTTGTAACTGACGACTTGAAAACCGGCATTTTCTAAAGAGGCGATCGCTCTTTCGCCATAATATTTAAATATCATCGGGTTGGAAACTAGCAATACTTTCTTACCTAGTTTCAAAGTCGCCATTTGTTCACCTAGTTGATCTAAACTCCCAGGTGCAATGGTAATATCATAAGATTTTTCTGGTATATCTACTTTAATTACAGAACTCATTCCCTAACCCTAATATAATCACTCGTCTGGGTATTTTACCCCAAGTTGACAACCTCTTTTCCATTCCCTGTTCCTTTTCAGAATTATTGATGATTGAATAGAAATAAGTAACTAATCTGGAGCAAAACAAATGGCTGTAGTTGAATATATTGTCTTTCTAGGCGTGTTTATGGGTGTAGCTGTAGGCTTGTTATTTGGTCTACGCGGAGCTAAGATCCTCTAATCCTACAATTAGACGCTAATTAAACCCACTTTATGTGGGTTTAGGTATTGGTTTCAATCAGATTATCAAATGTCTATTTACTACTTTGCTGTTTGATTGCAAGTTTTCACCACTTCAATCTCTAACTCAAATATCCGAGCAATTTGTTCTACAGTTAGTCCCTCATTTAATAAACCAATTCTCAATTATCAGATCCTCAAAATCCTGAAAATCTGCCACATTATTTGTTACTAAAATCAAGTCATTGCAGAACGCAATACTCGCAATTTGTCCATCAATAAAAGCAGGTGTTTTACCAATTTTTGATAATCTAGCCCGTTCCTGTGCGTGCCATTTTGCAGAATTGATATCATAATCAAGAACTGGCATTTTAACAGGTATTTCTTCAATATAATCTTCTAAAAAACGTCTTCTTCCAGATTCAGGAGGTAAACGTAAACAGCCAAATAATAATTCATGAATAACTACCGAAGCTGTAACTACTTCACCTTGGTACTGATTCATTTTATCAACAACTAATTTATTTGGGATTTTTTTATTAATTTCCGAAATAATATTAGTGTCTAAAAGAAAACGAAAAGTCACAGTTCCACCTCTCGTCCTGGACTACGATCTCTAAGATTGGCAAAATCATCATCTGTAAATTCTATACCTTCTCTTTCCATCCGTTCCCGAAATCGTAAGGTCATTTCCCAGAAATTTTCACCGTCAGAATTAAAAGTTGGTTTTTTTGGTGGTAATTTATGTTTGAGAAATTGAATAAAATCTAAAACTTCTTGTTGTTTATCGGTTGGTAACTCTCGCAAGTTCTCTAAAACAGCTTGTTCAATGGTCATTGTTTCACCTCTACTACTAGGCTATAATTCTATTATAAATGACATCAGCATTAATTTTTATTTTCTCCTCCATTTTTGAGATCAATTCCTAAATTTTCCAATTGTTGATTTATCCAATCTGTAGCTGTTGCTTCATCGGTTTCTATCGCTTTTTCTACTCCTATTTTAGCAATTTCTAGGAGTTGTTTGGATTTTAGTTTTAAATCAAAACTTTCCAGCAATGAGAGAAATCTTTTTAATTAATCATTTGCCATTCACGAGCATCTACAAATAAGGATAAATGTTCAACATTGGTAGTAGCAACAATTACTTGATTTCCATTTAATTCTTCTATTTTTGCTTGTGCTGCTAAAATAACATCACCATCAAGAGATTTAGGATCAGCAGTTGGTTTTCCCGTGTTTCTAATTTCTGCCCAAAATTGTGCTGCTAAAAGCATGGTAGCAGTAGTAATAGGCAAGTAAGTAATCGCTTGTTTGAATTGATCTAAACGTTTAATTCCTTTTGTTTTTCCCGCTCTTAACAGTTCTCGTCTTACTTCATAATCAGCAATTTCTGGTAAAATTACTTGATAACTTTTTAAGGGTAATTCATCTAACCATTCTTTACACTCCTGACAATTAGAATTAGAACTTTTAGGATTTGTTACCATTCCTAAAATATTTGTATCGAGGAAAATCAATTTATTCATATAAATTCAGCTTAATCTTAAAAAGGATTATCATCAATTTCTTGTTTTTGCCGCAAATATTCCCAAGTTTCCGTTTGTTCTTCTTGTTCTCCTTCTTCTAACCACTCTTTGGTTAATTCTTTGAGTAATTGATGTTGTTGATTTAAAATTTGTTGTTGTGCGTCTATTTCTAGCTGAGAATGGTTAAAAATCTCAGGTTTAAAAGTAACACTTTCTCGAAATACTCGCATCATTTGTAGTAAATTCGGCCAGTATTCCTTAGGTGTTGCTTGAATTTCTCGTAAAATTTCTATGAGATGATTTTCTTCGGTAGTGTTACTTAATTCTGGTTTATTGATTAAATCGGATTGAGACATAATTATTTATTCCTCATAATGTTGATAAAGCGTAATTAGGGGGTGCTGAAAAAGTTGTCTGTGAGGGCTAGGAGTCAGGAGTCAGGAGGAAGAATTAGAAGAAGAGAAGAATAGTATTGAATCTGGTCAAGTGATAGGTTTTTGCTGATTTCAACCCTTATTCCTTGCACCTGATTCACCTTTTTTACCTTCAAACTCTTGATATATCTCAGTTCTAGGTTTATTCAGCAGCCCCTAAAGCTTTGTATAGTCTATGCCTTTTGAGCTAATACTATCTGTATGAGGTGGTTGTTGAGGAGTTTTTGTGAGTGATTTAGGCTGAGTTATTATAGTTAAGGGACTTCCAAATAAAAAAATACTCAACCACCTAACACAAAAATCTCTCAAACCCTTATTCCTCTGTGTCCTCTGCGCCTCTGTGGTTCGTTAATCAGGATAATTTATTTCTTGGAAGTCCCTAAATCTAATTATATTGTCTTTTTAGGCATCCTAGCCCTAAAATTTGGAATAAAGACCAAATATTCTGGCAATTACCACCCAGGGCTATTTCGTTCTAGATACAACCCGTAATCCACCTTTTTATTAATAAAAAATCTTAATTAAATCAAATCTAAACTTACCCTATCTTCACCATAATTAGCAACTAAAACAAATAACTTCAACCATCGAGAACCCAGTAAAATTTCCTGTATTTCATCTCCAGCAAATACAGGGATTTCCCACTCTTGACCATCTATAATTACCCTACCATGATAAACATCAAAATCAGTTTCTCCTTGAGCAGTTCTTAATTTATCTTGACCTAAAAAATTCCAATCAAGACTTTGTACATCTTGTTTATTCATAGCTAAAAATTCAGTAAATCCTGTATCTAACCTTGTTTCTACAGGAAAACTGAAATTATCCCCACCAATTAAATCAATTTCAAAATAAACTTGTCCATTTTCTCCAAATCTGCCCTCAATCATATTCTGCCACTAACTCCCGTTTCATTAATGCCATAAATATGATGAATAACATGAGGATACTTTTCTCTGGCCATTTTACTGGCTACTTCCTTATCTTGATCAATAAAATAATCACCGCTATCAGGTTCAATAGCAATATACCAACCATAATATTTATCTAATATTTCTGGTTTTAAACGCTCAAAAATTACCCAACAACGCTCAGAAAATGCCTGTCTTCTAGCTCTATCTTCAGCTTTTTGTTCATCAGTCCACTGAATTTCGGGAAATACTCGACCACGACGGACAACTCTTTGGGGTGTGGATTGTGTCATCTTGATCACCTGCTTAAAGTTCATCCTAAATTCTAGCATATTCGAGTCCTCTCCCAGTCAGGGAGAGGTAATTTTCAATTGTTATATCATCGCTGGAATTGGTGTTTTTTCCTGCTTTTGAAATGGGGGACGCATTTCTAAACCAAGCAAATTCAACATTTCTTTGTCTGCGTCATAATCAGGACAGGGAGTAGTCACCGTTAACATTTTGTTATCATCGCTGGAGAAGATGGAATTTGCACCAGCCATGAAGCATAAAGCTTGTTCTACTTGGGAAAGTCTCGCCCTACCTGCACTTAACCGCACGTCAGATTTAGGCATAATAATTCTAGCAGTCGCAATCATCCGCACTACATCCCAAATGGGGACATCGGGTTGATTTTCTAAAGGTGTACCGGGAACTTGGGAAAGAATATTGATGGGTACAGATTCGGGGTGAGGCTGTAAATTTGAGAGAGTATGTAACATTCCGACTCGATCGCTAACATTTTCTCCTAAACCGAGAATACCGCCCGAACATACGGTAACATTAGTTTGGCGAACATTGGCAATTGTATTGAGGCGATCGCCATAAGTTCGAGTAGTAATCACAGTGCTGTAATATTCCTCTGAGGTATCAAGATTATGGTTATAAGCATATAATCCCGCATCTTCTAACCGCTTGGCTTGGTTTTCTGTCAACATTCCCAAGGTACAGCATACCTCTAAACCCATGCCAGTTACATCCTTGACCATATCCAGAACTTCCTCAAATTGGGAATTATCCCGAACTTCTCGCCAAGCAGCACCCATACAAACCCGACTCACACCGCTTTCTTTAGCTGTTTTGGCAATATTTATGACTGTTTCTTTTTCTAACAGTGCTTCGGGTTTTACCTCAGTTTTATAGCGGGAAGATTGGGCGCAGTAACCGCAATCTTCGGGACACGCACCAGTTTTAATGGAGATAAGTTTACAAACTTGTATTTGTTCAGGTTTGTGATATTGACGATGCACAGTAGCAGCTTGATAAATTAGCTCTAGAAATGGTGTATTATATATTGTCAATATTTCTGTTGGTTGCCAATCGTAGCGTATTCCCACTGTTATGATCCTTTTTGTAGTTCAAATTAACTAGCCCCGGCGATTAGAAATCGCGGAACCACACAGACAAAACCCGAATTTTCTTAGTCCGCGTAGGCGGACTTTGATTGTGTAGCAGCGAATTACATTCGCCCAAAACTTTTAAAATATCATCTTACTAAAATATTAAAATTTGAGTATATGACATCAGAGCCACCAATTCTGACAAGCGATCGCCTAATATTAAGAATGGCAGTGATGGAGGATATTCCTTACATACTCAAATATTTTACGGAAAATAAAGAATATCTTACGCCATTTTATCCTGAATGGGATGAAAACTTTTTCACTGACGATTATTGGGAGTATCAAGTAGAAACCAGTTTTTGGGAATTTGTGAACAACTATTCATTAAAACTATTTATTTATCGGAAACATCAGCCTAGACAAATTGTGGGGACTGCTAATTTTAGCAACTTTATCTATAGTGCTGCTCAATTTTGTCAATTAGGATATAGTTTAGCGGAATCAGCCCAAGGTTATGGTTACATGACAGAAGCCCTCTCTGTTTCCATAGGGTATATTTTTCAAGAATTAAATTTTCACCGAATTATGGCTAATTATATGCCACATAATCGCCGGAGTGGGAATGTTCTTAAAAGGGTCGGTTTTGTAGTTGAAGGATATGCTAGGGATTATTTAATGATTAATGGTAAATGGGAAGATCATATTTTCACCAGTTTAACAAATCCCCATTGGCGACCAAATTTATAGTATTTTATATCCCCGACTTTTCCAAGAAGTCGGGGATCTGAAGATAATTATGGAGAAATAAATTATGTCAATATATAATAATCGCATGGCTATTTTGGCGACAATGCACAATAAAGAAAAAGTAATTTCTCCTTTATTAAAAGAACATTTAGGAATTAATTTGATAGTTCCTCAAGGCTTAAATACTGATGTTTTTGGAACTTTTACTAGAGAAATTAAACGTCCAGATACGCAAGTTATCACTGCTAGATTAAAGGCTAAACAAGCCTTAGAAATGTATGATGAAAAAATAGCAATAGATACGCCCATTATAGGCATCGCCAGTGAAGGAAGTTTTGCACCTCATCCCCTCATTCCCTATATTTATGCTAACCGAGAAATCATTATTTTTCTGGATCAAGAAAATGATTTAGAAATTATTGGTGAAGTATTTTCTAT
>NZ_JADEWA010000268.1:0-7470 GCF_015207865.1 Dolichospermum sp. LEGE 00246 | reverse complement strand
TCCCTGACCCTCCCCTACAAGGGAGGGAAAAGGAGCAGCTTTTATAATTGGAGAGGCTTTGAACTTGTTTTTTATATCATAAAAAAGTCCAGATTTTAGACGTTTTGAGTATATTTATTGTCAGAAAATTTTTAGTCCCATTAAAAAACGTCTGGGAGTGTTGCCGTGTTTCCACCCCAGACGTTTTTTAAACTTGCTCCTCACACACAAATATAATTTATCACCCTTTTCTGAAAATGGCAAGTACCTTAGACAACAATTTTAGAAATTGCTTGGAACAGGGAATAGGGAACAGGGAACAGGCAATAGGCAATAAGGTTTTTACCAATGACCAATTACCAATGACCAATTACCAATGACCCATTACCCATTACCTAATGCAAAAAGTGCCGTACACCAGTGAGAACCATTAATAAACCGAGTTCATTAGCGGCTTTGATAGAATCCTTATCCTTGAGACTGCCTCCGGGTTGGACAATGGCAGTAATTCCGGCTGCTGCGGCTGCTTTGACGGTATCATCGAAGGGGAAGAAGCCGTCACTAGCGAGGAATGCCCCTTGGGCTTTTTCTCCGGCTTGTTCGAGAGCGATTTTTGTCGAACCGACACGGTTCATTTGTCCAGCCCCGACACCTAAAGTTGTGCGATCGCTCGCAATGACGATAGCATTAGATTTAACGTGCTTACAAACTTTCCAAGCAAACAGTAATTCTGCTAACTCCCTGGGAGTAGGTTGACGTTCAGTGACAACTTGCCATTGACTAGGATCAGCAATGATATCATCAGCAGATTGGACTAAAAACCCACCAGCTACAGCTTTCACAGTTTCCTTTGGTCCAGTCAGCAAATCTGGTAAAATCAAAACGCGGACATTGCCTTTTTTAGTTAAAATTTCCTGAGCTTCCTCGTCACAACCAGGAGCAACCACGCACTCTAAAAACGTCTTCGTTAATTCCGTCGCTGTCGCTGCATCAACAGGACGATTTAAAGCCACAATTCCCCCAAAAGCCGAGATAGAATCAGCATTAAAGGCTTTTTGATAAGCGTCAAAAATTGTGTCTGCTTCCGCAGTTCCACAGGGATTAGTATGTTTGATAATTGTCGCCGCAGGACTGGCTGTAAATTCAGCAATTATCCGCCGTGCAGCTTCCAAATCTACCAAATTATTATAACTGAGTTCCTTACCTTGCAGTTTTGTCGCTGCTGCCCAACCTGTAGCTTCACTTCCCGTTTGATACCATGCTGCGGGTTGGTGAGGATTTTCTCCATAACGCAAAGATTGGAGTTGTGTACCGGAAATGGTAAATTCTTGTGCTTGTGTGCCAGCTAAATAAGATGCTATGGCATTATCATAACTAGCAGTGTGCAAAAATCCCTTTAAAGCGCATTTTTGGCGAAACTCTAAAGATGCTGCTCCATTTTGGCGTAATTCTTGCAAATACTCACCATATTGGGCAGGATCACATAATACCGTCAAATGGGCGTAATTTTTGGAAGAAGCCCTTAACATAGCCGGACCACCAATATCAATTTGTTCCACCGCGTCAGCTAAGGTAACACCTGGTTTAGCAATGGTTTCCGCAAAAGGATAAAGATTAACAACGACTAAATCAATGGGACGAATTTGATTATTTTCCAAATCTGTGACATCTTGGTCCACATCTCGCCGTGCTAAAATCCCCCCATGAATGCGAGGATGAAGAGTTTTCACCCGACCGCCTAAAATTTCCGGTGAACCCGTATAATCAGAAACCTTAGCAACTGGTATGCCGGCATCTTTCAGGGTTTTGGCTGTTCCCCCACTGCTGATAATATCAAAGCCAAATTCTTCAACCAAACTCCGGGCTAAATCAATTACACCAGTTTTATTAGATACACTCAGCAGGGCTAAACGCGCCATAATTCCCTAAATTCCTTTGGACTAAATTGCAAACAGAAGAACATTTTACCGAAAGGGTGTTAAAAGTTCATACCAAATTAAGATGAAACTGCATGGAATCAGATTTATAAGATAATTAAACGCAGATGAACGCAGATAAACGCGGATGAATGAATTTGATGATTCTGTGCCGCCTCACATAAAAATCATCTAAAATAATTGGGGCTTTATTCTCAAAAAACTGGATAATTCGGGCAGAATCCAAACAAAGTTATGATTAGTAGTGTATAGAAAACCGGACTTGTACTAGCTTCGGTCTCAATAGCAAAGGTTTAGAGATGTTTACTTCATCGGAAACTCCTATAATTGCAGCCATTGTGCTGATAGCGTCCGGCATTTTAGGCTGGGGCTTTTATCGTGCCAGACCTTTTGGTAAACTAGGCATCCTAGCCTGGTTACAATCAGTTGTCTTAATGACTCCCTGGCTTTTGTTCTTTGGATTATTTGCCGCTGGGATTTATATCAATATTGTTGGTATCTTGTTCTTGGTGGTAGCTTCCGCTGGATTGTATATTTTCCTCGGCAGAAAATTACGGGAAGCCGGTCAAGATGCTATTCTCAAGCAACGGGCAACAGAGCGACTTGCAGCCCAAGGCGATAAAGACAGTTCCGTTATAGTCCTCCCAGAACTACAATTAGAACCAACGCCCATACCCGAAGCAGATTTAAGCCTGATTAGAGGCATTTTCGGCATTGACACATTTTTTGCCACAGAAACTATTCCCTACCAAGAAGGAGTGGTTTTTAAAGGCAACTTACGCGGAGAACCAGAAGCCGTTCATAACCGACTGACAAAAAGTTTACGGGAACGCTTAGAAGATAAATATCGCCTATTTTTGGTAGAAAATACTGACGGAAAACCTGTCATAATTATTCTCCCTAGCCGCACAGACCCCCAACGCGCCCAGTTAGCACAAAAAGCTTTTGCAGTGATTTTGTTTATAGCAACTATCGCCACAAGCTTGGAAGTGGGAGGTATATTACAGAATTTCGATTTATTTAGTAATCCTGAACGCTTTGCAGAAGCTTTACCTATTGCTTTGGGTTTATCGGTAATTTTGATCTCTCACGAAGTTGGACATTGGTTATTGGCGCGTCGTCACCAAGTTAAATTAAGTTGGCCGTTCTTTTTACCAGCGGTGCAAATTGGTTCTTTTGGGGCAATTACTAGGTTTGAATCCCTTGTCCCTAGCCGTAAAGCCTTATTTGATATTGCTTTGGCAGGACCGGCTTTTGGGGGGATTACTTCTTTGTTATTACTGGTGATAGGGTTGCTACTTTCTCACCCAGGGAGTTTATTTCAATTACCCAATCAGTTTTTCCAAGGTTCGATTTTAGTCGGTAGTTTGGCACGGGTTGTCCTGGGTTCGGCTTTACAGTCTCCGGTGGTGAATATTCATCCTTTAGTGGTTATTGGTTGGTTGGGATTAGTTATCACTGCGTTAAATTTAATGCCCGCTGGACAACTGGACGGGGGGCGAATTGTCCAAGCGATTTATGGACGCAAAACCGCAGGAAGAACCACTTTTGCCACGATAGTTTTACTGGCTATCGTATCATTAGGTAATCCTTTGGCGATGTATTGGGCAATTGTGATTTTGTTTTTACAACGCGATTTAGAGCGCCCCAGTTTGAATGAAATCAGTGAACCAGATGATGCTAGGGCGGCTTTATGTCTTTTGGCTTTGTTTTTGATGATTGCTACTCTTTTACCTTTAACTCCGGCTTTGGCTGGGCGTTTGGGTATCGGTAGTTAGGAATAGAAGAATTATCTCGTTCCCATACTCTGTGTGGGAAAGAATTACAGAAGGCTCTGCCTTCAATGAAAAAAGAGGCAGAGCCTCTTAATAGCATTCCCAGTCGGAGACTGGGAACGAGATATTATCAATTAGCAATTTTCTAGGGTTTCCAATTTGCTAATAGGTTAGGGTAATTGCTGGGTGTGGGGAAGATTTTTTGCCATGTTTGTTGGCGTTGTTGGGGGTTTTCTTGGCTCATGTTCCAGAGGGTTTCGTAGAAGAAGAAGGAAACGCCGGCAAATTTTCGCTCTCGTACTTTTTCTATTTGGGTTTTGATTTGTTCCATTGGGACTGGGCGATTTTTTAAACCACTTAAAATGCCAATACTGACGGGAATATGAGTTTGGGCTAGTTTTACTTCTGGATATTCTAACTCGCTGATAAAGACGTTTAAATCATTACGATAAATTTGTAAAACTAGGTCTTCAACTATTCCCATTCTTTCCCATTTCTGCCAATCCGCTAGGAAGTATTCGTAGGAAAAACGCTGGGGATTAGGAGCAACGGAAACGATACAATCTTTTTTATTAGCTTTAATTGCTGTAAATACCCGCTTCATGAAATCGGTGATTTTGTTGGCTCTCCAACTTACCCATTCTGGATCTTTGGCGTTTGTGGGCGGAAGTTTACCTTGGTGTTCTTTTTTGTATAATGCTGTGGTATAGGCATCATATCCTAGTTCTGATGGTAAGCCGAAATGGTCATCAAATTGAATCCCATCAAGGTCATAGTTTTTGACTATTTCTACTATCAAATCTTGAATAAATTCTTGCACTTCGGGACGAAAGGGATTTAACCAAACTCGGTTATGTATGCCTTCTTTGACTATTTTTGTACCATTTCTACGATTTGTTAACCAAGTAGGACGATTTTTAGCGAGAAGTGAATCAGCAGGTGCCATAAAGCCAAATTCAAACCAGGGAATTACTGTTAAACTTTGTTTATGTCCCTCGGTGACTATCTCTTTGAGCATATCTCGCTTTTGGAGTCCGGGGGTAGGGTCAACTGATTTACCAATGACTTTGGCGGCGATTTTGCTAGGATAAAGTGTATATCCCCAATTCCAGACGGCGGGATAAACGGTATTAAAGTTGAGTTGATGTAATGTTCGTAAACTTTGTTTTAACCGTTCTTTCTCAAATAAAACGTCACTATCAATATTTGTTAACCATACTCCCCGTAATTCTGTGGATTTAGGAATTTGAGCATTTAGGGGGAATGATAGCATCATGAAAGCAACCATAATCACGGCCATCATAGCTGCTAAAAATCCCAGTTTTCTAGTTTGACGTTGCCATTTTAGAAATATTTTTTTCATTGGTTATCCTATTTTTGGGTAGTTGAATTTACTGTATTATGCTTTGTCGTATAAGTAGTGAGACAGAATTAATTACACAATATTATTGCGTAAGCGTTGCGTGGCGTTAGCCATATGGAACAAAGTGAAATGAAGCAATTCCAAGGGTTGTGATTGCTTCCCTTCGCTCGCAATGACTGTAAATATTTTTGTCCAATTACTTAATGCACTATCAGAAAGCGTTTGCACAAGGGTTTGAAGAAGGAATAGAAAAAGCTCAAATATTAAGGGTACAATAAACGACTGTGCAGAAAATTGAACAGAATTTAGTTATTATCTCCTTCACAGCCTGAAACCCTGATTATTTCATTGAATCTCCATGCATATTACTCAGTGTCAAGAGCAATTTGGCAACGCTTATATTCGTGTTATTACGGCTGTTTCAGGATATAGTATTTATAAACCAGAAGTAGATGATGACAGCATTGATTTGGGCATTGCAGCCAAAGGAGGTATGGGAACTTTTCGCTCACCTCGCCTAGAAATACAGTTAAAAGCCCCTTTTAGAAGGAATATCGTTGGTGCTGAAAGTATAAGTTATCCTTTATCTAGAAAAAACTATGACGATTTAAGATATACTAATGTTTATGTTCCCCGTATTTTAGTAATAGTTGTTTTAGCTGATGATATAAATAGCTGGTTGCACCAGTGTGAAGAACAATTAATTATGAAACATTGTGCTTATTGGACATCACTGAGAGGAGAAGAGGAATTACCTACTGGTCAAGAAAGTAAATCAGTGCGTTTATCAAGAGATAAAATATTCAATGTAGAAGCTCTAGAAAGTTTGATGCAAATAATCTCAAATGGTGGCACTCCATGAAAGCAACTATACAAGATATTGATATTATTAAATCTATAAATCCCTTAGAAGTTGCTGGCTATTTAAGAACTCAAGGTTGGCAACAAAAAAGCCAAATAAACGATATTGCATCTATTTGGACATTAGAAGTAGGTCAGGGAGAAAATGTTGAAATTCTATTACCTCTAAATCCTGATTTTCGAGATTTTACCACTCGAATGATGGAAGTTTTGCAAAATCTGGAAATTGTAGAACATCGTTCTCAGTTAGAAATAATAAATAATCTTAAAACTCCATTAGCAGAGATTATACAAATTTCAGTGAATCATTCAGCAATTATCAATGGGAGTATTCCTATATCTCAAGGAATTCAATTATTTGAATCAGCGAAAAAGCTGATGTGGTCTGCGGCTTCGTCTGCTGTAGAACCTAGACCTTATTTTAAAGGTTCATTTAGTGAAGTAACTGACTATATGCAAAAATTGCGTCTGGGTCATACTAAAGAAGGAAGTTATGTTCTCACTATTATTTCTCCATTACAAGTAGACAATTATCAATCTGAAGATTGCTTTGAAAGAAAAGTTACTAAAACTCTATTTCAAGCTTTGAATATTATTAGTTTAGCTCCTGAACAAAAGCTTTCTGAAAGAGAAAATGTTTTAGATAAAGCAATAGAAGAGGGTGTGAGTGCTAATTTATGTGATGCGTTATCACGGATGATAAATACTGCAACTGAACCGAATTTGAGTTTTAATTTAACAGGTTCTAAAATAATAGAACGTACATCTAATTTTCCTTTAGAGATAAAATTAAATAAACAAATTTTACCTGTTATTACAGAGGTTAAGAATAAACTGAAGTCTCGCACAGCTAATTTGGGTAGAAACAAAAAAATTACCCAACAAGATACGCTTATATTACCTTTATCTTCTCAGAAATTACTATTCCGTTCAGCAATTACAGGGTTAGTAATTAAGCTTGAATGGTTTGGTGGAGATGAAAAAGCAAAAGTTATTGTTATAACTATGATAGAAAATAGAGAAGAAGAGGTTGTTATTGAAGTTAATCGTCAAGATTATCTAATAGCAATTCAAGCTAATTTAGATCAACTTCCAATAATATGCAATGGTAGTTTGATAGAAGAAAATGAACAATTAATTGTGAGGGAAGTACAGAAATTTTCTATATTAAGAAAATAAGAGATAAAGTCATTAAAACCTCAACCTTCTCTGATTTTAGTGTCTTAATTTTTACATTGATTAATTTTTTTGAAAAAAGATAAAGGCCAATATAATATTGCTCCGCAACGTCAAGGGCGAACGCTACTACACGAGAGAAGTCCATCTTCATGGACTAATAGAGAATCAAGTATTTTACCCACGAAGGTGGATTTTACCCGTGTAGCCACGATTTCTAATCGCCCGAATGATGAAATTTAATAAGTAACTGTTCCTAAACAATCTTTGATAAAATCAATAATTATCTTAAAATAAACAAAATCATCAGCCTGTTTTCTTTGTTCACAAATCCATTTACAAAATTTCATTTTTTGAAATTCTTGAATTTGGTTTTCTT
>NZ_JADEWA010000267.1:0-7476 GCF_015207865.1 Dolichospermum sp. LEGE 00246 | reverse complement strand
TGGCAAACGGCATCAGGCGGGGAACCGTACATCTAAGGTAATACCTGAAAAGCGGATATTATTCGAGCAGTTGTGTTTGCAATTATTCGATTAAGAATCCCCGTGTCTTTAGACCGGGGAGTGTCAAACATAATGTATGATCATATAAAAATTTATCAAAACAATTCCTCATCATCAAAGTGTCCTATAATCCAGAAATACACCATCGCCGTTCTATCCGATTAAAAGACTACGATTACACCCAAGAAGGCGCGTATTTTATTACCATTTGCACCAAAGACAAACAATGTATATTTGGTGATATCAAAAAAGGGGAAATGAAGTTAAACTTACTAGGAACAATTGCTGCTGAATGCTGGCAGGAAATACCCCAACATTTTCCCCATGTCAACTTAGATCTATTTGTGATTATGCCCAATCACATTCATGGGATATTATGGATAGTTAACACAATTCCCAAAGAAGACAAAACCAACAGTTATGGTAAAATGATTCCCGGATCAATTCCTACTGTCATCAGGTCTTATAAAAGTGTTGTTACTAAGAAAATTAATATTATTTGCCATCAAAAAGGAATATCTTCTGTATGGCAAAGAAATTTCTATGAACATATTAATCGTAATGAAACATCTTTGGAAGAAATTAGAAAATACATTGTTAATAATCCTCTAAATTGGGATAATGATGATGAAAATATAGGGACAAATATTCAGGAACAACGATTATTATTAGATATACCTTTTTAGATAAAATCTTCCTTTTGTTGCATATATTGTAGGGGTTTAGCATTGCTAAACCCCTACGGTTGTGGGAGAATGTTAATATTCATGTATCACTTGTCTGTAATTCATGGAGAGCGATCGCTGTTTTAATGGATGATGAGAGAGCGATAGCGAAGCGCTCCGCAGGAATCGCAGTATAATGTAAATAGCTTTTACCCTATATTTTTATGACATTAACCGAAATTTTACCATCACTACAAAAATTATCTCATCAAGAAAAAATTAAAGCTATTCAATTTTTAGCCACAGAATTAGCTAGAGATGAACAAAATCCAGATTTTCTTGAAAATGGTAAAACGTATGAAGTTTGGTCGCCTTATGATGCTTTTGCAGCCGAGAAAACTTTAACTGATATGTTACAGCAACATTTACAAGCAGAAACAACAAAGGTATCGCCTTTCTTTCGTTATGAAAAATGAAATGCGATCGCTTTTCTGTAGCTATGGAGAATGCGATCGCTATTCTCTCATCAATATTTGTAGGTAAATTTAGGCTTTTAGCAATGAAAAGTCAATAATTAACCAATATATTCAATTTCACCTAAGTCATTGATTAATATAAGTGATCCCACAGATAAAGATGAAAGGATGTCACTAATTTTTTCCATCAGAGGAACTAAATGATTAGGATGAGTGCTAGAAGAATCTAAAATAATCATTCTCAACGTTTTACCTGTTAAATTTTGCTGATAGGGTAGATTTTATCGGCTGTAATGAAAGCATCAAAAGGATGTTTTTCAGCTAAATTAATAATTTGTTTATCCTTGAAACCGCGCCATCCCATATCATTGACGTTATAAATTATATAACCTTTACTTGAAAAAGGTTGTTTGAGTTTTTTACTTAGAAGATTTTCGTCTAATAATATAATCATTAAGCACAACGTTCCTGAGCGATGATCAATTTAGCTGCATTTTCTAAGACTTTCATAGTTTGAGTCTCCAGATAGGGAAAATCATTAATAAACTCAGCTAATCCTCCCTCACTTTCCAGATAGTCAAACAATGTTTGTAAAGGAACACGAGTTCCCACAAAAACCGGAACTCCACTCATAATTTCAGGATCGGAGTGAATAATACCTTGAGTTTTTAATAAGTTGTTTAGTGTCATATTTCCTTCAAGACATAACTTGATTTTTTTATTATAACAGTGATAAATACGGTGAGCGAACTGATAAGTCAGCGCTTGCGCTATTACTACTCATCTATCGTCAATGATTTGAAGGAGTTTAGCAATGCGCTTTACCCCTAATGTAACCTCTGCACGAGGGTTCTGGCTTGTTCACTGATAGCTTGCCAATTGCCCTGTAATACTGATTCTGTGGGGAATAATTCGCCACTTAACCCCACTGCTACTGCACCGACTTGTAAAAAATCTTGAGCATTTTCTAATGTTATACCCCCCGTAGGAATTAAGGGAATATGCCCAAGGGGTCCCTGTAAACTCTTGATATAGCTAGTTCCGCCCACTGCTTGCACCGGAAACACCTTGACACAACTTGCACCATGATTCCAAGCGGTAATAATTTCTGTGGGTGTCAATGCACCGGGAATAATGGGGATATTTGCGGTTAATGCAGCTTGAATCATATCTAGATCAGTGTGGGGACTGAAGAGAAATTGCGCCCCGCAGGCGATCGCCTCTTGTAACTGTTGAACATTAAATAAAGTCCCCGTACCAATCATACAGTTAGGTAATTTAGCGCGGAGTTGGGTAATTAATTCTGGTGCGCGATCGCTATTCCAAGTAATTTCAATTAACTGCATTCCTCCAGATGCTACAGCTAAAGCCATTTTCTCACCCCATACCATCTTCGGGGCGCGAACAACAGCGATCGCTCGATGTAATTTTAACTGTGACAACCAAACTTGATTAGACATTTTTACCGTAACTTAAACAGCATCAATTAAACTGGTAAGACATCGTGAAAATGTGTATAGTCACAGTAACGATGTCCATCAGGCCTATGGTACATAATATCTACAAATTGATGATTCCACAGAATCTTATTATACTCAACATGGTTGAAATATGGACTTTTGGAAAATTAGGAAAAACCTAGATTTGTAGGGATTTAGCTCTTGCTTTACCCCTAGTAGTTCGTCAAATTTATTTTGACGGGTAATGAGTTTCATCAATCCCAATCAGCAAAATCTGATGTTAGCTTAATAATGCTGAAGTTATCTCATACAGAGGACTGGACTCATCAATAATGTGCATTACCGTCCAAGATAAAGAAAAAAGCATCTAAAAAAGAACCTGGTTTAGCATTAGGGACTTCCAAGAAATAAATTATCCTGATTAACGAACCACAGAGGCGCAGAGGACACAGAGGAATAAGGGTTTGAGAGATTTTTGCGTTAGGTGGTTGAGTATTTTTTTATTTGGAAGTCCCTTAGCAATACAATTTCCTCCTAACCAATAAGGGAACACCAAAAAATAAATTACCCAATTTTGTGGGATGGGCATCCTTGCCTGTCCTTGATGATTAACAGGCTTTTCAGCCCGCACCACAAGAAATTTTTGGGTATTTTTTTAATTGGAAGTCCCTAAGCGATCGCAAATAAAATATTAATAGCCACATAAGTGCCACAAATCAGCAGAAAAAGCCAATCGAAGGAATCGTCAGCAACAGATAGTAAAAGTCTGGTCAATGGTAAGATGACTGAAGATAAATATATTTAATCAAAAATGAATCGAATTTTTTGGATTACCGCCTTAATTGCCTTTATTAATTCCCTGAGTTTTACAATTCTCATCCCCATAATTTATCTTTATGGTAAACAATTTGGTTTAAATGATTTCCAAACCAGTTTATTATTCTCAACATATTCTATTGCTCAGTTTTTCGCCACTCCTGTAATTGGTAAACTCTCCGACAGATTTGGGCGAAAACCATTATTAATAATCAGTTTAGCCGGAACAGTAATTGCTAATACTATCGCAGGAACTGCCACAACAGCAACATTACTATTTCTAGCCAGATTTTTAGATGGTATCACAGGTGGAAATGCTTCAGTTGCCCAAGCCGTTATTTCTGATGTTTCCAGTCAAAAAAATCGCGCTCAGGCATTTGGGATTTATGGTGCGGCGATGGGATTAGGATTTATTGTTGGTCCAGTTATGAGTTTAGTAGCACAGCAAATTTCTTTAGGAACGGCATTTTTAGTTTCCGGTGCAGTTGCTATGATAGCGATGTTAATGACAATCTTCTTATTACCAGAAACTTTACAAAATAAATCTCCGAAAGCTACGAATATCTTTGATTTAGGGCTAGAAAATTTAATTAAAGGCTTTGCCATGCCAGGAATTGGCATTTTATTATTCATTAACTTTTGCACCGGGACAACATTTACCATGTTTACCTATGCATTCCAACCATACTTTATCCAAGTTTTACATCAAAATAATAAATCTTTAACACTATTATTTTTAGTTTTTGGCACATTAGGAGTAATCATGCAAACTTGGGGAGTATCTGTCCTCAGTCGTAAATTTAATGTTGTCAAGATATTATTTTTAGGCTTATTTGTTCGCAGTTTATCATTTTTGTTAATGCCTGTTTGGCCTAGCATCAATTACTTTATTGTAGTTAGCATCCTATTTGCGCTTTTTAATGCCCTAGTCCAACCCATGATTAGTACATTGATTTCTCTCAATGCTCAACCACAAGATCAGGGAACTGTATTAGGATTAAACGCATCCTATTTGAGTATTTCCAACGGTATTGGTCCAGTGATTGCGGGGATGATAGTTCACCAATCCCAACCCATTACTTATGGCTATCCTTTATATCTAGCAGGAGGTTTAACATTTTTGGTTTTAACCTTAGCCATAGGTACGCGCAAAAGATATAGCAGGGCTATTTAAGCGTTAAATTATACTATTGACAATATTGACAGTTAGTACACCTTGTCAATATTGTTACTTTCGTGTAATATACATCATTGTTTGTAATTGTAAAAGTACCATTTTGCAACAACTTTTCTCAGTCACAAATTCAACATTATCCCAATAACTACACCAGGCAAAAATATGTTGTTTTTTTTCAAGTTGATTGATTACTTGTTAGCCGCAGTTGCGATAACATCAGGCTTCATTATTTATGTTGATTCTAGTAATCCACAATATGTAACTGCTGCCTCCGTCGCTTTAACCGTTGCTATTGGTTTATTTCTTTTCAATAGACAATCGGTAAATAATGCTAAAAAGGAATCACAAAAAACTGACCTTTCCAAAAAAGCTGAACTCTATACATCTCTATTAAGCAATGGTACTACATTAGACTATAATACAGTTTTACCAGCACGAGCCAAAGCTTTAGAATATTGTCAAGAGTTGATTGACGACTATAAAAGTTCTCGAAATCTTGCCAGAACTCTTTACTATGTTTTGCAAATTTCCACCGTTATTTTGTCAGGTGTGACACCGATTTTAGTGTTGGTAGATAAATTAGAGGCAGGACAAAGTTGGTTAAAATGGCTGCCTGTTATTTGCCCAGCCGTTGCTTCCATTGTTGCTAGTATCGTTACCTCATTTCCTTTTGAGAAAAATTGGATGGCTGCTAACAAAGCCGTTGAATTATTAGAAGCTGAACAGGAAAAGTTTGTTTTGGGAATTAGCCCAGCCTATCGTTGTTATGATATTTCAGAAGAAGGTAAACAACAACAAAGAGTAAGTCAGGCAATAGAACTATTCATTAATCAAGTGAATAATATTCACCTCCAACTAGTTCAACCAAACAGTGATTCAGAACAGGGAAATCAAGAAAAACAAGAGTCTCCACAATCTGAAGAATCAACTACAGAACAAAAAGTAGCTGCATAGTTTTGGTGTAATCACCAATTTAGGGGCGCAGGATATATCAATCTCTGGGCGCAAGCCCTGCGCCCCTACGGAATTTCTGAATGATTAAAAATGTCAGTTATCCCTGACATTACGGTTTATTGTAAAAAAATAGTTAGAATAGTATAGACACTCTTTTCTAGAGAGTCAACCTACTCGTGATTCTGAATTAATTGCAACTTTGTATGAATTTAAATAGCCCGTCTGCCAATTCTTCCGATACATATTCCCAGCGTTTGGCAGACATCGTGGGAACACTGATCGCTTTGATCACTCTCACTTTACCAGTATTTATCATTGCCCACTATTCTTCTGTTAATGTTGAAAACAATCAACCATCCCTCACTTACAATCTATCTATTCGTGGAGATTAAAATATACAGCAGAATTTAAGACTTAAAGCAGAGGATTAGGGGCAGGGAGTTTTCTTCCCTGCCTTTTTTGCGGATCATTTATGAAATTTACGAGTATTTTAGAAGGAATGTTGAGGAAGAGATCCACAATGTTTTAAGATCTTACACTGGGAGCGAAAATGGCTGCTACCGCTGATTCACTTTTAGTAAAGGAGTTTTATTGTGGATTTATCTTTGATTCCCGCCCAACCAAAGCCAGGTGTAATTAATGTTCTGATTGAAATTGCTGGTGGAAGTAAAAATAAATACGAATACGATAAGGATTTACAAGCATTTGCCCTAGATCGGGTTCTCTATTCTTCAGTTAAGTATCCTTATGATTATGGTTTTATCCCAAATACCTTGGCTGATGATGGCGATCCGTTAGATGGTATGGTGATCATGGATGAGCCAACATTTCCCGGTTGCGTTATTGCCGCTAGACCGGTTGGTTATTTGGAAATGATTGATGGTGGCGATCGCGATGAAAAAATTCTTTGTGTTCCCGATAAAGATCCGCGCTATGCTCATGTATTGTCCCTTAAAGACATAGCCCCTCATAAACTGGAAGAAATTGCCGAGTTTTTCCGTAGTTATAAAAATTTGGAAAAAAAGGTAACACAAATTCTCGGTTGGCAGGATGTTGATAAGGTAGCCCCCTTAGTCGAAAAGTTCATTCAAGCAGCTAAAGCTAAAGCATAATAGATTATGGGTGATGGTAATGTGAATTACTCATTACCCACTAAGTAATTGGACAAAAATATTTACAGTCATTGCGAGCGAAGGGAAGCAATCACAACCCTTGGAATTGCTTCATTTCACTTCTTTCCATTCCCAATGACATTGTGTAATTAATTCTGTCTGACTACTTAAACCGATTATTCTGGAATAATTAGTAAGAACCTACTGATCTCATTCCCCCATCTCACACTGGTTGCAAAAAAAAATTTAAAATCAAATGCAGCGCACTCTCTTATCAGCAAAAATTCATAACTGTACACTCACAGCGGCAAATATTAATTATGTGGGCAGTATCAGCATTGATGAGGTTCTCTTAGCAAAAGCTGGTATATTCCCTTACGAGCAAGTACAAGTAGTGAATATTGCTAATGGTGAGCGTTTTATTACTTATGCTATATCGGCTCCAGCTAATTCAGGAGCTATTGAATTGAATGGAGCAGCCGCACGTTTAGGCGTAGTTGGCGATCGCTTGATTATAATGACTTACGGGCAGTTTACTATGGAAGAGTTAAAATGTTACTCTCCTACTGTTGTCATTGTCGGTGAAAAAAACCAGTTATTAGAAGTGCGACATTATGATGATCTGCTTAGGATCGTGGATTAAATAACCTGTAATTCTGGTTTAGCGGTGTAATTCCATTGCGGCAAGAATTCATCAAAAACAATCTTCATGTTTGATTTGAAATCAAGAGCCACTTTTCGACCTGTTTGATAGGT
>NZ_JADEWA010000266.1:0-7489 GCF_015207865.1 Dolichospermum sp. LEGE 00246 | reverse complement strand
AGACAGGGGCAGGGGGCAGGGGGAATATTTCTTCCCAATGACTAATGACTAATGACCAATGACCAATGACTAAGACCCTGTAAGCATAATATAAGCACCACAAGCTTGGGCAACGACTGCGATGACAGTAGACCAAATAGGATGAGGGCTATGAATTTTTTTGCCGCTTTGGGTTTCTAGGGTTTGGAGATCAATCCAGGGAGTTGCCCCACGTCGTAACCAACCTGTGACAGTGATTTGTCTGCCAATCAAGTCTTGAGGATTGAATGACTTTCCTAACCAGGGAATATGATGTAATTTTATTAAACCTTGGCTAGTTTGTAGGATTAGGTCTTGTGCTAAACAATTACCAATTCCGGGACGGCCTAACAGTTTACCAGTAAAACGGATTTTAGTGCTATCAATTGGTAAAATTGCTGGATCTGCTAATAAGTTGATCAAGTTTTCGTCTTTTTGAACATTTGCAGGGATGATTTCGGGAAATAAAGCATTGATCCGCATGACTGTGCCAATGCTAAAACCAATTAACATACAACCTGTAACAAAAGACCAATTATCATAAATCCATTTTAAGTTTAACAAATGTAAGGTGTATGCTGTTTGCCAAACTAACCAAATCAGACAGGCGAAGAGAAGACCAAGGGGGATTCCCAACCAAGGGGCAATTTGTAAACAGAAGGTTTGGGGCTTAATGAGGATGGGTTGTGATGGGGGTGTTTGATATAATTCGGTGTCTAAATGCCAATGGCGGGCTATTTCACAAAGACGTTCGATGCGATCGCCTATCGCTGGATGACAACTGTTGATTGTTAACCATTGACGGTAGGGATGAAAATTTTCCCATTTTAAGAATGATTCAAAAGGTAGATGACCAGCGGTGCTACCCAAAACTATGCTGTGCTGGTATGCGACGGGTGAAAGCAGATTCAGGCTTTCTAACTGCCAGCAGGTCTGTTCTTTTAACCCGACATCATGGGCTACACCAATGGATATTTTCAATAGGGCGCGAATTAGTCCATTGGGATTACCGGTGATTTCTGCGGATAGGCGATCGCTATGGTAAAGTCGCACCCGAGAATTAAGTAAAGCTGTGCCTGTGAACAGACACCAAATTCCATAGTTAATGCCGGCTAAGGCTGTACCTAGCCAACGCCAAATTTTACTGTGATGTTGATTTTCCCAAACTGACACTTGCTGATATATGCCATAAAATGGCATGGTTACGAGTAACACTAGGGACATCACTGCAAAGTCCCAACGCCCAATTTGCCCCAAGGATAAAGCATAAATAGCAGCTATTTCATCATCTGCCAGTTGTTCTAATAAGCCTTGACTAACAGTTATTCTGGCTGTGCGGGGCAGATTGCCATAACTGATGATCATAGGGGCAGCAATTGGTAGTATTCTTAGTTGGGGGGTATTCCAGCGCCGCTGTTGACAAGCCCTTTGTAATACCCTTACTGTTTCCCGACTGTAGGAGTTTAATTTTTCTTTGGACAACTCTTCTTGACCAGAAAATCTCGTTAGCGCCCAGTCGAGTAACCAAGGGGACGATACCATTAAGATTATAAATAACCCTAGAATCAAGTCGGTAGGATCACGATATAAAATCTGGATAGGTTCTAAGTATGGCAGTTGATATAGAATTTGATTAACTGAACCCAATACAAATTTCAGTGCTTCTCGGCACGTCCAGAATAGTGCCATGAATGTGAAGAGGGCAATTAGTCGGGAGGGAATAATATTAGGCTTGCGTAGAGGTTGCCACACTTTAGCACGTCTAGCATTTCGCCAGTAAATGCTAACGGGTTGAATATTAGTATTACCATCAGCCCCAACATAAGCGGTTTTTAGCTGTTGTGGGGGGGTATTTAAACCGGAAATAATTCCAGTCTTCGGTTTGCGGGATTTTTTCTGCTGGTTTTTGCGTTTATGCAGGTGTTCAAGAGCAAGTTTTGACCACTCTTGAACTTGGGGACTACTATTAGCGATCAAATTTTGGCACAGGACGATCGCTTTGGAGATTTCGCCAGTGCGGGCATAGGACATAACTAACCCCACTTGTGCCTGTAAACAAATCTTTTCTTCGGTTTGATTTTTGGCTAGTGGTTCAAGGTTAGCGATCGCTGTATAGTAATTCCCCTGCTTGAGGGCAGCTAAACCAGCCTCTAAACATGATTCAGCATAGGAAGGCATACAAACTTTGGTACTCCAATCTGTTCTCGGTGACAAATAGCACGCTCGTTGATATACCCTGATAATTGGTCAGTTGTCAGTTGTCATTGGTTATTGGTCATTGGTCATTGGTCATTGGTCATTGGTTATTGGTTATTGGTTATTGGTTATTGGTCATTGGTTATTGAGAAAATTCTTTTTCCTCCTGAACTCCTAACTCCTGACTCCTGACTCCTGACTCCTGACTCCTGAACTCCTGAACTCCTGACTCCTAACTCCTGACTCCTGACTCCTGAACTCCTGAACTCCTGACTCCTGACTCCTAACTCCTAACTCTCTACTGATTGTTGATGGGAAAAGACGGGGGCGATCGCACTTAACTTCAATCCTGGATGATCACCTTCTAACTGTTGACAGTTCCATTCATTGCGGAATAACAACACAGGTCGTCCCATGCTATCTTTAACAGTGGTGGTATTAAATAAACGTCCTACTTGTTTTAAGGCTTCCCAACCACCCAAAACCCAACGGGCGACACTGTAGGGTAATAAATCAAGAATGGTTTCCACACCATACTCATTTTGTAAACGGAACTGGACTACCTCAAATTGCAACTGACCAACCGCTGCTAAGATTGGGTCACGCTTGGCTTCATCAGTTGAATACATAATTTGTACAGCACCTTCTTCTCGCAATTCAGAAACACCTTTTTGAAACTGCTTAAATTTCGACGGGTTGGGGTTTCTCAAAGTAGCAAAAAGTTCCGGTGAGAAATAAGGAATTCCCTCATATTCTAGTTTTTGTCCTGTATAAATAGTATCGCCAATTGCAAAAACACCCGGATTATTTAAACCAATCACGTCCCCCGGATAAGCGACATCAATAGATTCTCTTTCTTGGGCAAATAGTTTTTGCGGACGAGATAGACGGACAACTTTACCAGTTCGAGCATGATTTACTGTCATATCTTTTTCAAACTTGCCTGTGCAAACCCGGACGAAAGCCACTCTATCTCGGTGTTTTGGGTCCATGTTGGCTTGGAGTTTGAAAATAAATCCGGTAAATTCTGGATAAGTGGGGGGAATATCGCCGACGCTGCTGCTATGTGTACCTGGTTTCAGGGCAAAGTCGAGGAAGTTTTCCAGGAATAATTCCACCCCAAAATTGGTCATGGCGCTACCAAAAAATACTGGGGTCATTTTGCCAGCGTGTACCAGGTCTAAATCTAATTCTGGACAAACTCCTTCTAAGAGTTCTAATTCGTCTTTTAATTGGTGGTAAAGTTCTTTTTCTAGTAAGGTTTCTAGTTGGGAATCGCCTATATCAAGAACAGTTTCCCTTGCTTCCTTGCTACCATGAGAACTCCGTTCAAATAAATGAACTTGCTGTTGTTGGCGGTCAAAAACTCCTTTGAAGCGATCGCCCATGCCAATAGGCCAATTCACTGCATAGGTCTGTAATCCCAGTTCTTTCTCAATTTCATCCAACAAATCTATAGGTTCTCTACCTGGACGGTCAAGTTTATTCACAAAGGTGAAAATGGGAATCCCCCGCATTTTACAGACTTCAAACAATTTCCGAGTTTGGGGTTCTAAGCCTTTAGCCGCATCAATCAGCATGACCGCATTATCTGCCGCTGCCAAAGTCCGATAAGTGTCTTCACTAAAATCTTGGTGTCCAGGAGTGTCAAGTAAATTAATTTGACAGTTGCGATAGGCAAATTGTAACACCGTTGAAGTGACGGAAATTCCCCGTTGTTGTTCCATTGCCATCCAGTCAGAGGTCACTTTTCGCTGGTCTCTACGGGCTTTGACTGCTCCAGCTTCGTGGATAGCACCTCCGTATAATAATAGTTTTTCAGTTAAAGTAGTTTTACCAGCATCAGGGTGAGAAATAATCGCAAAATTGCGACGCTGTTCCACCGCTTCACCTAGTTCTGTTTGCAGTTCAATGGACATATTGGTTATTTGTTTTTAACTTCATTAAATGTAATCTTTTTTAGGAGCAGGGAACAGGGAATAGGGAACAGTATAGTATTCGCCCATTATTCCTTAATTCTTTCTGACTCGGTGACTCCTCAATTAATTAAAGTTTTCCCAATAGTTTGTAAGTTCTCAGCAACTTAGCATTTTCATCTGTTAGTAATTCCTGTAAGCTACTCATCTCATTTAATATCTCAATTTGTCGTTTACATTCTTGCTGTAATATCAATAAATATTTGTCTCTGTCTTTTTCATTTTCAACCTGTTTAAGCATACAAATTGCCATATTGATATTAGAAAGCGGATTGCGTAAGTCTTGGGAGACTTGATCTAGAAGATTTCCCCGCATTTGCGCTAGTTGCTGGGAGTCTTGCAGTTCCGACCGATTTTTTTTGATTTCCTGTTCGAGTATTTCTAATTTTTGGGACTCTTCTAAATATGCTTGATTAGAAATTGAATGTCGTTTCAACCTAGCGTTGACTGCTTCTAAGATTTCACGAGGCTGAAAAGGTTTGGTAATGTAATCATCGGCACCTAAATTCATGCTTTGACGAAAATCATTGCGTTCTGCTTTAGCGGTAAGAAAAATGAACGGGATATCAGCCAATTTAGGATCACGCCGCAGTTCGGTTAACACTTCATATCCACTTAATTCTGGCATGAGGATATCACAGATGATTAAATCTGGATTTCTATTTTTGGCTAAATGTAAGCCAATTCTGCCATTTACGGCGGTAATAACCGAGAAATTTACTAGTTCTAAAAATTCTTGGAGATTTAACCGAATCGAATTTTCATCCTCAATAATTAGAATTAAGCTCATAACTGATTGGTAGTCTTAAATAGGGTGTGATGAAAAATTAGGAGTCAGGAGAAATAAAAAAATAAGAAGGGGTAAAAAGAAAAATTATTTGCTGTGCAACTCCGGTTACTTAATATAAAATGTAGCAAATTACACTTTTTATTAAGATTATAGTATATCAGATTTCGTGTATACTGAATAAAGTAAATGGTAATACTTAATATCCATAGATATAGCAGGAATCAGGAGTCACCGAGTCAGGAGTAAAACTGGCTTTTTGTACAGATTTCAATTTAGATTTTGTACCTCCTAACTACGCAAACTGATGTATGAACAAGAAAATTAATTATGGAGATACAGTGGCTTTAGGGCAAGTATTACATACAGACTTAATTGTTTATTAACTGCGATCGCCATTATACTAAAAACGGGTGAGATTTAAACTTTTGCCAAATGACAAAGAACCCAGATGTGTAGGGGTTTAGCAGTGCTAAACCCCTACGTTTAGAATCAAACAATCAAGCCGTTTTGAGTATATTTTGTTTTGGCAGTATATACTGATTTCATAAGAGACTTCATAAGTTAATATTCGACAGAATCCAACTGGATCAAGTTAGGGGATAAGGAAAAAATTTTGGAAAAATTACCCAACTGCACCAAAATTTTAGTAGTTGATGACAATCTTGTAAATTTAAAACTTCTAAATCATACCTTAGAGGATGTTTAAAAAGTTTTTAATGTATAAACAAACCCCTCTAGTAAACCTGTCCGGTATTAAATGTTATTCCTTTTCCCTCTGCTAAGAGGAGTTAGGAGGAGGTGCGGGGAGAGGCTTTGGTCCTTGCTGATTTTAGGGATGAAAATAATTTTGCATACGTTCAAGACTCTTGTAGAGACGTTCCATGAAACATCTCTACGTCCAAAAATCATAGGCCAATTCAGCAACACCAGGCTTTGAAACGGGAGCATCCCAATTTTGCAGAAATAAGCTGGTGATTAGAAAGATACCTCCTGCTCCCGTCAGGGATACAAGGTTAGGTTGTGGAACGTAAACGTATCCTTGCGGGACACTGCGTGGACGCGAAGCAATGGAACGAAACCCAACATTATCAAGGATTTTGTTGGGTTATGGCTTCGCTCAACCCAACCTACATTTCCTTAACCGACAAGTATTGCCTGTACATCTCAATTTATGGAAAGCCATGAAAAAATCACCATAATTCCTCTAATCAACCTTGCTACATCAAGGTTTAGTTATGATAAATCCTCAATCACCGTAAAAAATACGTAAAAGCCAAAATTCTGAAAAACAACTGTTTTCTGCAACTGTGATCTAAAATAGATTCTTACACACAATGTTTTTAGAGTTATCAAGACTCCACAACTGCAAATATTGTGTCAAGAAAGAAATAACATTTATTCTATACATTTCAATTCTATGAAAGCAGAAGTGATTGAATTAATAACAACGGTTTTCCATGTTTTACGAGTTAATATGCGGTGGATGACTTGGAATCTATTCTTGGCTTTTATCCCTTTGGCTTTAAGTGTTTGGCTATTTCGCAAAAAACGCGGAGGTTCATGGATTTGGTGGCTAGGATTTCTGAGTTTCTATGCTTTTTTACCAAATGCGCCTTATTTATTAACTGATGTTATTCATTTAATAGATGATATCCGGCGAGTTCAGTCAGTATGGATGATTACATTAGTGTTAATGCCTGTGTATTTTGTGGTCATTCTTGGCGGATTTGAGGCTTATGTCATATCTTTGATAAATTTAGGTTATTATTTACACCGAACGGGTAAAAGCAAATGGATTTTTTCTGTTGAATTAATGACTCATGCTCTTTCTGCTGTTGGTATTTATTGGGGACGATTTTTACGGTTTAACAGTTGGGACTTTATTACTCAACCAGATGCGATAATCACGAAAGGTGTAGAGGAAATACTTGGTAAACAGCCGTTGATAATTATTACGATTACTTTTGTAATTCTTTGGGTTTTGTATTGGTTTATGAAACGAATTACTTTGAGTTTTGTTAACAATGGTGCTAGTTCACAACTAAATGATCATCATATTCACAATATTAACTAATGACATACACCAGAATTCAGGAGTGAAATTGGTTCGCTGTTCCAATACTTGTCAGTTAAGCTCAAAAAATAGAATTACGTAGGTTGGTTTTCGTTCCTCAACCCAACATTTACCGATATTTGTTGGGTTGCTGTCCGACTTTGAATTTAGATTCTGTAACTTATTAATGTAAGTTGCTAGTTAGGTAAATTGTCAGAAATGGCTAACGCCACGCTGCGCTATCAGGATATCCAGGATTAAAGGATGAACAGGATGAAACCAGAGCTTTTATTACCAATTACCTATTACCAATTACCTATTACCAGCCTCAACGAGATAACTAGCAACTTGAGTTATTAATCTACTGTAAATTTAATATCCCTGATTTCTTAAAGAAGTTGGGGATATCAACAAAAAATTCCTATTTAGATTTAAAATAGAAAAGCAAATATAAAA
>NZ_JADEWA010000265.1:0-7567 GCF_015207865.1 Dolichospermum sp. LEGE 00246 | reverse complement strand
TGTATAAGAGACAGCTCCCCCCACTCCTTCTAATCTCACCCTTTCCGACCGGCAAAGGAAAAAAATTCACAGAAATTTAACAATGTGTACCAATAATTTGGTAACTTAATACATAGTTTGCAACAATTAGGGAAAAATTACGTTGAGTTACCATCCAGATGCCATTGCCGCCCACGGTGGAGAGTTAATTAACCGGGTTGCTTCCTCAGCACAAAGAGAACTATTTCTCTCCAAAGCTGACTTTTTACCGCGTGTGGAACTTGATGAGCGAGCAGTTTCCGATTTAGAAATGATTGCCATTGGTGGTTTTAGTCCTTTGACTGGTTTCATGAACCAAGCAAACTATAACCGAGTCGTTACAGAAATGCGGTTAGCTAACGGTATTGTCTGGTCAATTCCTATTACACTGTCTGTAACGGAAGAAGTAGCAGCCCCTCTACAAAAAGGCGGTTTAGTGCGTCTGGATAATCCCAGAGGCGAGTTTATTGGGGTATTAGAACTCACTGAAAAGTATACCTACGACAAACAACAGGAAGCCATCAATGTTTATCGCACTGATGATCTTAAACATCCTGGGGTACAGGTGGTTTATAATCAAGGTTCTATCAACCTAGCAGGTGATATTTGGCTATTACAACGTGATTCTCATCCCCATTTTCCCAGCTACCAAATTGACCCCGCCGCGTCACGGGAAATGTTTCGAGAAAAAGGTTGGAAAACAATTGTGGGTTTCCAAACTCGCAATCCTATCCACCGCGCCCATGAATATATTCAAAAATGCGCTTTAGAAACTGTAGATGGTCTATTTTTGCATCCATTGGTAGGGGCAACTAAGGAGGATGACATCGCCGCTGATGTGCGGATGCGTTGTTATGAAATTTTACTAGAACACTATTACCCTGTAGATAGAGTAATTTTGGCAATTAACCCAGCAGCGATGCGCTATGCAGGTCCAAGAGAAGCCATTTTCCATGCTTTAGTGCGGAAAAATTACGGCTGTACACATTTTATCGTCGGACGTGATCATGCTGGTGTCGGTGACTACTACGGCACTTATGACGCTCAGTATATCTTCGATGAATTTGCCCCTGAAGAGTTGGGAATTGTGCCAATGAAGTTTGAACACGCTTTCTATTGTAAGCGCACCAAACAAATGGCCACAACTAAAACCAGTCCTAGTAGTCCAGAGGAACGAGTTCATCTGTCGGGAACAAAGGTGCGGGAAATGTTACGTCGAGGTGAATTACCACCGCCAGAATTTTCTCGTCCAGAAGTTGCGGCTGAGTTGACCCGGGCTATGCAAATATCACCTAAGTAATGGGACAGAATTAATTACACAATGTCATTGCGTTAGCGCAGCGTGGCGTTAGCCATATGAAACGAAGTGAAATCAAGCAATTCCAAGGGTTGTGACTGCTTCCCTTCCCTCGCAATGACTGTAAATATTTTTGTCCAATTACTTGTATTAGTTTAGATTCAGATCAAGAACTTTACTTGTAAAAATAAAGTGCGGATGGATGATGAATCCCCAGGATCTTCTGGTAAGATATTGAGTATCTTGACCATCAATGCCATAAGCGAAAACCAAGCTAATAGGTATATGTCGCAAGCAAAAGATTTGGGTCTTGGGGATCAGGACTCCTGCCCTTGGAGGGAATGTAAGTCCAATAGAACTACGAAGTTCTAGAGGCTACTCCCGATGAATTGGGAAGCTCCGTCCGTCTTACGGCGGAGTAATTCAAGCTATTAGCTAATGGGCTGGAGTCTGATTGCTAATGATGAAACGGCGTAGGTTTTTACAACAAATTAGCGGCTTACTAGCAGCATTGGGGTTAGCTGAGACTGAGTGGTTGAGTTTGGGAAATCCCTATTACCAAGCTTTAGCACAATCTCACCGGCGGAAGTTAGCATTATTAATAGGTATTAATCAATATCCACAAAGTCCTGCTCTGGGGGGTTGTGTAACTGATGTGGAATTGCAAACAGAACTGTTAATTAATCGTTGTGGTTTTGCAGCAGCGGATATTCTAACTTTAACTGATGAACAAGCTAGTAAAGATTTTATTACAGCGGCTTTTTTAGATCACTTGGGTAAGCAAGCCAAATCTGGAGATGTGGTGATTTTCCATTTTTCCGGCTATGGGACTCGCGTTGATTTGGGGACGGGAATATTAGCAAATGCCATAGTTCCTGTTGATGAGAATAATTTATTAGGCACAAAATCGAGAAACTATTTATTGACAGAAACTCTGTTATTATTATTGCGATCGCTCCCTACAAATCAAGTTACGGCAATATTAGATACCAGTTACAATCATGCTCCTAAATTAAAACCCACTGGTTTACGAGTGCGTACCCGACCACAATCATCAGCAGCAATTTTACAAATAGAGGAATCAGAGTTTTTATCCCAACTGAAAAATCGGCAATTAGCTAATCATCATCCTCTGATTATCAACGCTACCGCAGCACCAAATCAACAGGCAGGAGAATTTATTTTCTCTAATGGCACTGTGGGATTATTAACTTATGCTTTAACTCAATATTTGTGGGAAACTACCCCAGCTAAAACAATTTCGGTTTTTCTTTCTGGTGTTGCTACTTCCATGTATCAGTTGGGTGGAAAACAACAACCAAGTCTATTAAATGAGTTAAATAAATTTCCCAATGCTTTAATTATTGATTATTTTCCGATTGATAACTTGAGAAGTATTGGGGTGATTCAAGCCGTAGAAGAAGATGGCAAAATATTCAAGTTATGGTTGGGGGGATTACCTCTCCACGTTATCACTAATTATGGCGTAAATTCTCGGTTAATTTTGGATACAGGGGCAGAGTTAACTGTTAAATCAAGAAGTGGGTTAGTAGCTAAAGCTCAATTGACAAATAGGGAGATTACCAATCTCCCTCAAGTTGGGCAAATAGTCCAAGAAAGTATACGCATATTACCCCGTAATATTTTTGTGAATGTGGCGTTAGATGAGCATTTGGAAAGAATTGAAGTGGTAGATGCTACTAGCGTTTTTTCAGGAATTAGCCGAATTGCTAATATTATCACCACACAAGAAACCGCTGATTATGTATTTGGTAAAGTTGCCCAAGTTCCTAGCCGTTATGGTCTTTTTTGCCTGGGTGGTGAACCAATTATTAATACTATCGGGGAAGTTGGGGAAGCGGTGAAGGTGGCAGTACAGCGATTAACACCGCAATTTTCGACTTTGCTGGCATCAAAGTTGTGGCAGTTGACAGAAAATCAAGGTTCTTCCCGTTTACCTGTGAGGGCGACTTTAGAGGTTGTTAATAGTATTGTCTCCCGTGTGTTTATGGTGCGGGACACTTTGGGAACTGCTAGTCAGGATAACATATTGCAACCACCTGGCTACGAGGGAATTGCTATGCCGACAATTCCTCTGGGTAGTCGTTTGCAATATAAGGTTGAAAATTTGAGCGATCGCCCTATATACTTAATTTTAGTGGGTTTAAATAATAATCAAAATGCCTTTGCTTTTTATCCTTGGGAAGTTTTTCCAGAAACAGAAATTCCTCCCACTAAACCCCAACTAATAGAAATTCTCATTCCTCCAGGTCAAACTATGAAAATACCAGATAATCAATCTGAACCTGGTTGGTTATTACCCACACGTTATACTTTTTGTGAACACCAAATTATTCTGAGTACCGTACCGTTTCAGGAAACTCTCGCGGCATTAGCTACTACCAAATATTCTACCACAGATCAACAGACTATTAGTCCTCTAGTCAATCCTTTGGAAGTTGCCCAAGCGATATTACAAGATTTACATAATGCTAGTAAAGTGAAAACTGATATGAATATTACTACCAATGATGCCTATATTTTGGCTGTTAATAACTGGGCAAGTTTGAACTTTAGTTTTCAAGTTGTTTAGAAAGTAGGGGCGTAGGGACTGCGCCCATTCAGGAGTTTAGAATAAAAAATAAAGAATATTTTTCTTTTATCTTCTCTGCTATATCAAGTTTTCTGTAGCCTGAATCCTTACTTTAGAAATGCAAATATCTAAACTTCGTTAATTGTCACTTGATTTTGGATTTGGAACTACCCAATTGTTTTAATCTAAAATCTAACATCCCCAGTCATATCCATGACAAGCTATACTAAAATTTAATCTATTATTTATGTTTCCTATGGTTGTAAGTGCTTCGACCACCAAAATCACTTGGGAACTCTTACCCGAAGACTTCATTTTAGACGATGAACCTGTGGATAATGTCAATCAACCCAGTCTGGCAGCAGCACTCACAGAAAGCCTAGAACTTGCTGGCAAACTTCCAGAAACTGCCCTTGCTACCACCAATTACGGCATCTGCGCCACAGTAAATGATAAATTTGTCATCAAAGCCCCTGACTGGGCTTACGTGCCGCAAATTACAGTGTCTAGAGAACAAATCCAACGCAGTTACACCCCCCACAAACAGGGACAAATTCCTGCGGTGGTAATGGAATTTCTTTCTGATCCAGATGGTAGTGAATATTCTAATAAACACACCTATCCTCCTGGAAAATGGTTTTATTATGAACAAGTTTTACAAGTTCCTAACTACATCATTTTTCAACCAGATATTGGTGAATTAGAAATATATCACTTGCATGAACATGGACACTATAAATTGCGTTCCTCAGATGAAAATAACCGTTATTGGTTAACTGAAATGGAATTATTTATTGGTGTTTGGCAAGGAAAACGCGAAAACCGTCAAGGTTATTGGTTACGCTGGTGGGATCAAGATGGTAATTTGCTACTTTGGGGTTCTGAGTTAGTGCAACAAGAACGACTTGCTAAAGAACAAGAACGACTAGCAAAAGAAACTGCTCAACGCCAAGTTAACCAAGAACGACTTGCTAAAGAAACTGCCTTAAAACGCTTGGAACAGTTAGAGAAACGCCTGCGAGATGCTGGCATTTCTGACTAACTTTTATTCAGATCCCCGACTTCTTTAAGAAGTCGGGGATCTTTGCTTTTACCTTTCGTGATAATTCCTTAAATAACAAAAATCCCGAAAACTCGGAAATACAAGAACGTTCCAAATATTCAATAAAAGCTCGTCTTGCTTCCCCATCAATATGTTCCCACGACTGTTCAAATTCTTCATCTCTAACAAAATGATGCCGATTATCGCTTGGGGAGAGTCCCACCTCTAGTTGACACGAACAATTCATGTCCTAACTACCTTGACCGTTGCTATAATTAGGAGGCTGAAAACCTCTTTTCTGTTCCCCGTTCCCCGTTCCTTTGCCATAACGACAATTTTTAACGCCAACCTACTTAATCAAACTGTTATTCATTCTCTATGTTAAACCTAGCCAACATTCAAACCCTAGCTCAAGAATACAGTCCCCAGGAACTTTTTGCAGCTTTGATGTGGCAACGTCGCTTTAATGAGTTTAATGGGGAGGAGGTGATTAGGGATCTTAGTCAATATTCTCATCTATGGGCAAGTTTTCTGTTTACGAAACCAATTTTTGCACCAGATGAAAATGGTTTAAGTTTTGGTGGTTTGGTAGATACTTTATTGGCAATGGCAAATTATCGCCCAATGCCAGAATCGAGTACAATACACTTTGTAGCTTATCCTGGAGATACTCTGTACATTTTGACAGAAAACCAAGATACTATTGTGTCTCAGCTTTTGGATTTGGGTAAAAAGTGGCGTGCAGATTCAGTGGATATTACTGATGGTAATAATGAAGAGTATGGTTTGCGACTTAGGCGACAGTTACGAATGAGATTGGAAGCAGGTTTGGAAGGTGAGTCGCTTTGGCAACAGCGAGATGCTGTGGTTATTACTTATTGGTGGGATTAATGATTAAAAAAATGTCAATCTCCATCCTATAAATCCTTTAATCCTGGACATCCTGATTCTAACCAAATTAGGAAAATGTTAAGATTGATGTATCGCTTTTCTGGAGTTATGGGGAATGCGATCGCCAGCGTCAATTCCAACAATTCCAATTATACCGTAGAGGTCGTTACGTTGAATTTAACTTAGTCTATGACCGGGGAACAATATTTGGTTTACTGATGGTAGAGCAGAATCTATTTGAGGAGCATTATCCATCCAATGTAGACCGATTTTTTGGGTAGCTGGACATCGCTTACATCGTAACCACAAGAAATAGATTTTGATGAATAAAAGCTGCATTTTATTTTTACCCTCATCCCCAATCCCCTATTCCCTTACAAATACTTCTCCAACAACAAAGCCAGCTTCTCTTTCGTTGCTGCTGGTGCATTTGCTAAATTCGTCAAAATCGCATACTTCAAAGCCGAATGCGCCTCACTAGCAGGGGGATTTGCACTTAACCGCTTCACAGTTTCTTGAATTACCTTTTGTGCATTCGCCGCATTCTTGTGTAAATTCCCAATCACCATTTCCACCGTCACGCTATCATGATCGGGATGCCAAGAATCATAATCCGTCACCAGCGCCAAGGTTGCATAAGCGATTTCCGCTTCTCTGGCTAACTTTGCTTCGGGTAAATTTGTCATCCCGATTACCGTAGCACCCCAACTCCGATAGAGATGAGATTCAGCCTGAGTGGAAAAAGCCGGTCCCTCCATACATACGTAAGTACCACCATCATGTAACGTGACATCTGGTAAATTTAAAGAAGCGATCGCCTCCCTCAAAATCCCAGCCAAATTCTGGCAAATCGGCTCACCAAAGGCAATATGCGCCACAATTCCCTCACCAAAGAAGGTAGAAATACTATTCTTGGTTCGATCAATAAACTGATCAGGAATTACCATATCTAGGGGTTTAGCTTCAGCCTTCAAAGAACCCACAGCGCTCGCAGAGATTAAGTATTCTACCCCCAATTGCTTCATCGCGTAAATATTAGCCCGAAATGGCAACTCAGAAGGTAACAACGTATGATTACGACCATGACGCGCTAAAAATGCCACGCGAGTTTCCTCTAAAGTTCCGAGAATAATCGCATCTGACGGTGAACCAAAAGGGGTAGAAATCTCTATTTCCTCCACATCTTTCAGTGCTTCCATCTTATATAACCCGCTTCCACCTATGATTCCAATTCTAGCTATGGTCATAAACTATCTAATTTCTCACTAATTGAACTCACAAGTAATTTTACCTAAAAACTGTCCCTTGATAAATGCACAAAATTCACAGATAAGCAGGTTGGCGTTGAAAATTGTCGTTATAGCAAGACAATAGGCAATAGGCAAGAGTAAAGAAGTTTTCAGAGATTTTACGTTTCTTTAAGTAATTGGACAAAAATATTTACAGTCATTGCGAGCGAAGGGAAGCAATCACAACCCTGGAGATTGCTTCATTTCACTCCGTTATATATGGCTAACGCAACGCTTACGCAATGACATTATGTAATTAATTCTGTCTCACTACTTACAGAGTTTGGTTTTATTGTGTTCACCTACTTACTACAGCGATTTCCAATCATATAAGGTACATCTTAGCCCCCTCATCGCACCCCCCTAAATCCCCCCGCAGCGGGGGGAAGAAAAGGATAAGCTTTTGATACTGGAGGGGGTTGGGGGTGGGGTTCTTG